>NZ_AYWR01000041.1:0-29263 GCF_000502935.1 Mesorhizobium sp. LNHC221B00
CTTCGGCTAGCCAGAGGCTCACGTCCTGGATCGAGCGCATCAGGATAGACGGGTTGTCTCGCGACGGGACAAAACCCCAGCTCTGCCAATAGCGCTCGGCCTCGGCGTCGATCGCCCGCACCACCACCGCGCGGCCGGCAACGATGTCGGCGCCGGCGACACAGCGACGAAGCGCGTCCTTGACCAGGCCGCTGCCGATGCCTTGTCCGGCATAGCGATGGTCGACGGCGAGTTGTCCGATCAGCAGGCAGGGGATCGGGGCGGGCGGGCGGCCGGTGCGGATGGCGCGCGGTGCGCTGTTTGGCTGGATCACGCCCGGCGCAAGGCCGTAATAGCCGACGACTGTTCCCTCGTCGTGAACGACCAGAACGCGGGTAAACCCGCGGGCCTGGTTCGTTCGCGCGAAGCCGGCCAGCCAAGCGTTAAGCGCCGGCTTGCCGCAGTCGAAGCTTTCGAGGCGGTGCGCGTCGTCGAGGAGTTTGATGCCTGAAAGCGCCACCTAACGGTCCCAGGGCGGGGACCGACGGAGTCGCTCGGCCGCCTTCGGCGGGGGCGCGGCGGCGGCGGGGGCTGAGATCGCCTGCATGAAGGCGTCATAGGCTTGCGGGGACACGCGGATGACGGTTTCGTTGAGGATGGCCGCCTGCGCCTCGTGGAGTGCGGCGCGTCGCATGAACTCCGTGCGCGACAGGCCGAGCAGCTCCGCTCCGCGGTCGATGATGGTGAGATCATCGTCGCGAAATCGCATCGAGATGGGTGTTTCCTTCTTCGTGGCTGTGGTGGCCATGGCGCGCTCCTGTGCTGCGGACGTACATACGCCATTGTAACGCGAAACGCAATACACGTTGCGTGGCGGCAGTGTCTAAATTGCGGCCTAAAAAGTCAGATGATGTTGGGTCTTCTGAGGTTCTCGCGGACGGGCGGCCTGCTCTCGCTTTTCGTCACTTCCACGGCGGCGGCTGAATTCTCATTCATGGGCGTTTCATACGGCCGCGGCGACATAGTTAACAGCTTCGGCAATAGCCCATCGCCGCGTTTTGCGGCATGGACATGAAGCGCGCGTAGCAGGGAAAACATGGTGCGACCTCTCTTGTTAACGTCATCCATTTTCCCCTCGGTCAACCGCCATCGCCACCCGTTTCCTGCTAACAGGCGCGCTGGGTAGGAATTTCAAACTGAGACACTCCCTGCCTGGCGGAACGCTCCACCGCGTCGAGACGATCTTTGGAAGCGGAGGGTGCCGTGCTTCGCGCGGGCTTTGGTGCGCTTCGCGCGAACCCGACCGGGCCCGGTCGGGTTCGGTAGTGCGGATCCGAGGAAAGCGGCGCTTTACGCGCCGCCCTCCGCGAACCGCCAGACGGGGATGCCAAGCCGACGGGCCTTGTCGGCAAGGTTGTCGGTGATGCCGGAGCCGGGAAAGACGATCAGGCCGTAGGGCACCACCGAGAGAAGCTGGTCGTTGCGGCGGAAGGGAGCGGCCTTGGCGTGCCGGTTCCAGTCCGGCTTGAAGGCGATCTGCGTGACCTTGCGATTCTCGGCCCAGCAGGCGGCGATGCGTTCGGCTCCGCGTGGGCTGCCACCGTGGATCAGGACCATGTCAGGATGCTTCTCGCGGGCCTTGTCGAGCGCGTCCCAGATTCGGTCGTGATCGTTGCAGTCGAGACCGCCGGCGAAGGCGATCTTGGTGCCGGCGGGAACGAGCACCTCGGTTTCGGCGTGGCGGCGGGCGGCAAGGAAGTCGCGGCTGTCGATCACCGCCGCCGTCATCGCCTGGTGGCTGACCTTGGAGCCGGTGCGCGGCCGCCATGCCGATCCGGTTTGTGCCTCGTACAGGTCGGCGGCTTCATCGCGCATGATTTCCAGCACGTTGCGGCGCTCGATATAGGTGATGCCCTCGGCAGTGAGCCGTTCCAGCTCGACCGACTTCACCTCGGAACCGTCTTGCTCCTGCTGGCTTGAACGCTGGGCCTCCTCATTGCGATCGAGGCTGCGGGCGACGCGCTCGGCGGCACGGTGGAAGACGTTTGCGAAGGACCAGAGCAGGTCGTCGAGATCGGGTTCGAGCCTGGTGTCGCCGAGCATGCCGGCGAAGGTCTCGACGATTCCGGCGAGGCCGGCCCGGATCACCTCGTCGTCGGGAAGTGGCCGAGGATCAGGTTCATCCTGATGCGGGCGGTGGCCGTACATCTGCAGTTCGAGGATGACGCGGTCGGTCGGCGAAGAGGCGTGGTAGGGCTCGTAGCCGTCGTCGAAAGGAAGCTCGTAGGTCATGGCGGATCTCCGTCGGTTGTGGGCCGCGCCATCGCGGCCTGACAGCGAAACCNACGACCGGGGGGTGGCAGGGGTCGCCTCTCAGGCAGGCCGCGGGCGCGGCCTCTCCGGCGGACCGCCGCCATGCCTGCAAGCTATCCGGCGACGCCGCGCCGGCCCGCCTGCCGCTCTGGCCGTTCATCCTGACGGCAGGAAGAGAGGGACATCCTCCGGAAGGAGCTGATCGCTGAGCCATGCCGCGAGATGGGCCGGCCCGAGATGGCGCAGATCGTCATTGAAGTCGCCGAGCTGCGGCTGCAACGTCAGAGCGAGAATCCCGGCCTCGCCCGCGCGCTGGCTGAGACGTTCGATGCCGTGCCGGCCGGCGGCGTCCGCATCGGCCGCGATGTAGAGGCGACGGCAGCCAGGCGGGAAAATCAGGCCGGCGAGGTGATTGGCCGAAGTGGCGGCGGCCACCGGCAGCGCCGGCATCACCGTCCGCAGCGAGGCCATCGTCTCAAAACCTTCGCCGGCGGCCATGACCGGGACAGGAGCACCGGGTTCAAGGCCGAGCCAGATGCCGTTGCCCAGCAAGTGACCGAGAGAGCGGCGGGGATCGTCGAGTTGCGCTTTGCCATTGCCGTCCGGAGCGAGCCAGGTACGCTGGAGACCGGTGATGCGTCCGTCCAGACTGGTGACGGCGGCGATCAATGCGGGCAGGGTCTGCGTCTTGCCCGTCACCAGATCACGGTAGTAGCAGCCGGGGTGGAAGCGGAGAGCGCGCTCACGGGCGGACAAGACGATGCCGCGGCCGGCCAGATAGCGTTCGGCCAGCGTGCCGACGATCGGCTGCGACATGGCGAACAGGCGGCGCGCCGATTCGGGGGAGCCGCGTGCCACCGCAGGCTGGCGCTGGGCACCGAATGGTCGGGACTGGGGCTCTGGCCGTGGCATGGCGAGGAAACGCCGCGCTTCGTCCGCGACATCGCGAAACTCGATGAGGCCGCAGCTTTCGCGGATGACATCGAGCAGATCGCCAAACTCGGTGGTCGCCTCGTCCACCCACTTACCAGCAGGGCCTTTGGCATTGGCCTTCAGCCGCACATGCATCGAGCGGCCGCGCGTGTTGCGGACATCACCGACGATCCAGTGATTGCCGGAACGATGGCCGTTGGAGAGATATGCGCGGCACACCGCCTCTGCATGGTCGCCGAGACGGCGCGCCAGCTCGGAGGCCGAGCCGGTCATGATCGCCTCCGTTCACGCTGTGGCCGTGCGGTCGGTGATGCCGACCAGCGTGTGGCGATCGACAAGAGAGGCGAGAATGGCGGAGCCCTGCCCGCCCGTCGGGATGAACAGCCTGAGCTTCCAGGAGATGATTTCGGAGATCAGTCCAAGAGCCTTCAGCCTCGGGACCATCGCATCGGTGAAGCCGATCAGCTCCACGCGATAGTCGTTCATGACGCGGCTGCGGCGAAGAATCAGGCCATCGGCAAGCTGCAACCCGATCCGGCCCTCGATCAGGCTAGTCCATGCCTCGTGCGGAGCGAGTGTCGGCACATTGTCGATACCGAGATTGCGCAACATGGTCGCGACCAGCGTCGCCGCGATGTGACGACCGATGATGCGTTCGCCGGCATCGGTCTGGATGCGGTAAACTCTGCAGTCATCGTCTGGCAGACGCCGCCAGATCGGCAGCAGCAGGCCGGTGACGATGTGGAAGGTGCTGGTGGTAAATTCCGGGACCGCTGCCACTTCGGCGTGCCATAGTTCGCAGAACTGCTTCCGGTCCGCCGGCTGCCAATGGGTCTCGGCAAGGGCATCGAGGCCGAAGCGCAATTCATCGGTCGGCCGCAGCAGGCGCACGCGGTGCTCGACGGTGCCGTCGTCGAGCATCAGGCTCGCGGTCGGGAGCTGGATCGCCGCGCGGCTCGACCGCGAGTTGACCAGCAGGACCGACTGCGGTTCGGAGCGGGCGATGGCCAGCGCATCGACCAGACCGAGCGGCCGGATGCGGTCCTTGCGCGCGACAGTCAGCACATGCGACTGCGCGCCCGAGACCGGATGTGTGTAGACCGTCTGGCGATTTGTGACGACGATGCTTTCCGCCGTGATGGTCTCCAGCCCGTTGTCGTAATTTCCGGCGGCAATGGCTCCTTCGATCTTCGCCGTCATCAGCCGCTCGAAGACCTCGAACAGCAGATTCTGGGTTTCGATGCGCAGCGCCAGCAGCCGGTTGAGCCAGGTCGTGATCGGCGGGAGCTCGTCGCGCAAACCGCCCTCGTCGCTGGTCAGCGACAGGCCGGTGACCGTCTCGAAGGTGGTAAGAGAGCAGCCGTCTATCTTGCCCTGGTGGAGGAGCATGTAGAATTGCCGCAGGGCGGCGCGGGCATAGGAGCTTTCGAGGTTGTCCTCAGACCGGAACAGTCCTGCCCCGCCAGTCTGGCGCTGGCCNGGGCGGCGGGGGCATAGGAGCTTTCGAGGTTGTCCTCAGACCGGAACAGTCCTGCCCCGCCAGTCTGGCGCTGGCCGCGCGTGATCGCGCCCAGCGTGTCGAGCCGCCGGGCGATGGTCGACAGAAAGCGTTTTCCCGCTTTCACATTGGCGGCCATCGGCCGGAATAAGGGCGGTTGTTTTTGATTTGTGCGATGCGTTCGGCCGAGCCCCTGGATGGCATTGTCGGCGCGCCAGCCGGCCTCGAGCAGATAGTGCTTGCGCAGTCTCTGGTTCTTCGCGCCGAGATCCGCGTGATAGGAACGTCCGGTTCCGCCCGCGTCTGAGAAGATCAGCACGCGCTTGTCGTCATCCATGAAAGTCTGGGTCTCGGCGAGATTGGCCGAGCCCGGACGGTTCTCGACGGCGAGCCGGTCGATGCCGTCGCGGCCGGTCTTCCTGACGATACGGCGCGAGCGGCCCGTCACTTCGGCAACGATGTCGGTGCCGAAATGGTGGAGGATCTGGTCGAGGGCGCTGCCGACCGGCGGGAGCGATGCAAGCTTCTCGATCATCTCCTCGCGACGGCGCACCGCTTCCCGGCACTGGACCGGATTGCCGTCCGCGTCATGGATGGGACGCGAATAGACGTTGCCCTCGGCGTCGGAATACTCCTCGAACAATTGCGTCGGGAAGGAATGGCTGAGGTATCCCAGAACGTATTCCCTCGGCGTCACGTCGACATGCAGATCGGACCATTCCTCGGTGGGGATTTCCGCGAGCCGACGTTCCATCAGCGCCTCGCCGGTCGAGACGATCTGCACCACTGCCGCATGACCATCGATGCGATCCTGCTCGATCGCGCCGATCAGGGTGGGCGTCATCATCGATGTGATGAGGTGCGAAAAGAAGCGCTGCTTGGTGCTCTCAAAGGCCGACCGCGCAGCCGCCTTGGCGTTGCGGTTGAGCGTGGCGGGACCGCTGGTGATGTTGGCAGCCTCGAGCGCGGCGGTCAGGTTGTTGTGGATGACCTGGAAGCCATCCGCATAGGCGTTGTAGATGCGGATCTGCTCCTCGGTCAGTGCGTGCTCGAGGAGCTCATATTCGACGCCGTCATAAGAGAGCGAACGTGACACATAGAGGCCGAGCGACTTGAGATCGCGAGCGAGCACTTCCATGGCCGCGACACCGCCGTCCTCGATGGCGGCTACGAACTCGGCACGGTTTGCGAAGGGAAAATCCTCGCTGCCCCAGATGCCGAGGCGCTGCGCATAGGCGAGGTTCTCGACTGCCGTCGCACCCGTTGCCGAGACGTAGACGACGCGAGCGTCGGGCAGTGCATGCTGGAGCCGCAGCCCCGCCCTACCCTGCTGTGAGGGCGCAATATCGCCACGCTCGCTTTTCCCCCCGGCCGCATTGGCCATTGCGTGCGCTTAGTCGAAGACGATGACCCCACTAAAGTCCTTGCCGACCCAGTCGAGGATCTGGGCGATGCGCGATTTCTTGCCATCGCGTTCCTGCGAGCGGAGGGTGGCATAGGTGGTGAAGAGGATGCCTTCGCCAAGGCGGATCGGCGTGCCCTGCCTATAGCGCGAGAGCGGCTGGACGAGAAGACGTTCCTGGCCGAGTGCTGCCCAGTCCCGCTGAGCATCTTCGAGCAGCTTGTCCGATTTGGAGATCCAGATCGCGCGCCGACGGCCCTGCAGCCAGTTGTCCAGGATGATGCCGGCGACCTGCCGGCCCTTGCCGCAACCGGTCCCGTCACCCAGGAACCATCCACGGCGGAAGCGGAACGCATTCTCGGCGCCTTCGGGGGAGGCCGAGACGACATCGCAGGTTTCGTCGACCGTCCACGTACCGGCGAGATGGCCGGAATGTGCCTCACCAGCATAGATCACACTTTCGATCTGGGCGTCGGACAGCAAACCCTCGTCGACGATCGCATCGGGCAGGAGAGGCCGATAGGACGGTTTTGGCGGCGCGACCGCAGCCATGGCTGCGGACTGCACCAGCGGCGTCGGATGTGGCTTGGCGCGCGCGATGTGGATCGATTGGAGTGCGTAGGGCTCGTAGATCGCGTCGGTGAGCCGGCCGCCCTCCTCGGGCATCCAGTCGCGCAGTTCATAGGCAACCGGAACCGTAGGCGTGGCGTCTGGCACGACTGGTCCGCTGGGCTTTGCCCGGGCAACTTGACGGACAGGCCAGATTGTTTTGGCAGCAGTTGCCGTAGGTGCCGCTCCCGGCGCGGATCGCGTAGCCATCTGCATGGCGGCATTGCGCAGGATGCTACTCGACAGGGCGCCGATCGAGTCCGGAAAGCCGCCCGGTGTACGGGGCGGCAGGTCGGAGATCCAGGCGAGCAGCGTCTCGACGTCAGCAGCCTTGCCCGGCGAGGCCGCGAAGCGGGACTGGTCTGCTGCGGGTACCTTATCGATGATCGTCAGGCGGGTTTCGGCCGTCGTGCCATGGCGGGCATAGACACGGCCGTCGATCGCCGCGGTGAAGACGATGGTGCCCTGCCGCTGCAACCGTTCAAAGGCGGCTCGCCATTTGGGGTTTTCAGGGGAAAGCCCGGTGCCGGTGATGGCGACAATTCGACCGCCGGCGCTCAGCCGGGCGAATGCGGAGGACAGGTGCCGCCATGCCGCATCGGAGACATGGCCGTCGACATAGGCGCCGACCGTGAAGGGTGGATTCATCAGCACGACGGAAGGCCCGATGGTGGTATCGAGATGATCGTCGATATGGGCTGCGTCGTGCCGGGAAACGGGAGCGCGCGGGAATAGCAGGCCGAGCAGATCCGCGCGGGTCATGGCAAGCTCGTTGAGGGCGAGCGAGGCTCGGGCAATCTCGGCATGGACTGCGAGCAGGCCGGTGCCGGCCGAAGGCTCGAGAACGACATCCGAAGAGGAGATCGCGGCCGCTTGAGCGGTGACGAAGGCGAGCGGCAGCGGCGTCGACAGCTGCTGCATGGCCTGGCTCTCATCGGAGCGCCGTGTGTGGGTGGGAACGAGATCGGCGATCCGCCTCATCATCGCCAGTGTCGCCTCCGGCGAGGCCGACCGGGACAAGATCGCCGGTCCGAATCTGCGGATGAATAGTACCTGGGCAGATTCGAGCGCCTCATAGGCGTCCTTCCAAACCCAGAAGCCTTGTGCGTCGGTGCCGCCGAAACCGTCGGTCATGGCCGTGCGCAGTGCGGCGGTGGTGATGGTCTTTCCCTGTTCCAGAAAGGGCAAGAGCGACACTGCCGCCCCGTGAATCGCGTTGGCGGTTTTGATGCCGGCGGATGCCGGCGCGGCAAGGGGAGCGGCCGTCCGGGAAACGGCCGCTGTGGTCGTGACAATGTTCATGGAGATGTCCTTCGAGCGAGAGTGACAGCCCTGCCGGAACGCTCTCTGCGCCCCGGCAAGGTCGCACTCTCCCGGCCCATCTCTCCCTCCCCTGCGGCCAAGCGGGTTCGCTGTCAGGAAAGCCTTGACGCAGTGACCGGCGGAAGGTGCCGCGACCCGGCGCGATGGAAGTGATGCTGAAGTTCAGGACCGTAGGTGAAGTTCACGAGAATGATGCTAACCTACAGACGGTGCTGAGCGCGGCGTATGAAACGCGGGGGAGCGGCCGCTCTATCTGTGCAAGGAACCGAGCATGCCAATGCATATCGCCCGCATGGGCGGCCAGTTCGTCGACCAAAGCCACGACAATCAGGTCGCTGTGAGCAGACAGCTGTGCACAAGGTGGGGCGTCGATTGCAATTGCCGCTGTGTTGCAAGCAGTTTCTCTCATGGCGACGGATGAGTTGGATGCGCTGGTTTTCAGGATGGCGCTCGAAAGCGTCCACCCCCTTCACTTAAGCTTCGGTGAGAAAGCGGCCGAAATAGCCGCCAGGAGCCGCGGCATCCTGCTTTTCGACGTCAGAATCGAGGGTGACGCGGAGGTCCAGCGCGTAGCGGCCATTCAATATTCAAGCGATCAAATGGGTATACTGGCGTTGGACAAGCAGGGTTCTGGAATCCGCCCTTTGCATGATCAATGGCGGGCTCTCAAGCTTCATCGCTCCGCTGGAAAATTGGACAAGATTGCCATTGTCGATGCAGGCCACAATCGACATCACAGGCCACGTCAGCCTTTTTATCGGCGCCTTGCGAAACGCGGGTTACCTGCTGCGCGGCTAGATTTTACCAAGACGGATTTTCTTGCGCGACCGATGCGAGATCGGGGTGCTTAGCGCCAGAGTCTCAAGCAGAGCCTCTTACGCGCTAGTGCCGCGCCGTGGGTCCTTCCTTGTATTTTCCCTCCTATGATTTACCCGGCGATCGGGGCACGGGCAGAAGCTTGCCGATCTCTTCGTCGGAGAGATCTTCCAGCAGCTTGAGGACTCTCCCCTGCGCGCCAGCATTGATCAGGATGGTTCGCTTGCCGTGATGCTCCACCGGCCAGGCGTCCGAGTTTGCCTCACCGGCGACGCCCTTGAAGTCGGAATGGGTGGCGGACCAGATCGCCTCCAGCTTTTCCTCGCGCGTCATGCTGTCGACGGCGCCCGTCTCGTGGGCGATGATCGCCGCACGCATGGCGTCCGGACTGCGTTTGTCGGAGAGGTCGCAGAAGCCGTGGAACCATCGTTCGCGGCCACGGATCCTGATGGCGAAAAAGACGCTGGTCACGTAGCCAGCCTTGTATTCAGACATGCCAAACATGCCGGTTCGCTGGAACAGCGGCGGCAGGAGCGCGAGCATGAAGTGGTATTGCTCGGCGGCAACCTCGAAATACTCGCCGGCGTAGGGCGTGCCGAAATTGGATCTATACCCGGAGTGTCTTTGTGCCGGTTGAAGAGCCGGAACATCTGCTCGCGCGTTGCGACGCCGTCGAACACCTTTCGGAACGGGGGATGGGTGGACATGGCTGCTCTCCGGAAATAGCCGGTCGCCCGCCACAGCAGCGCTGCAGCGGGTGACTGTCGGCGGGTGACGGGATCGGTGGGCTGGTTCAGGCGGCGCGGCGAGCCGCGGAAGGCGCGGCATCGCGTCCGACGCCCGTAATGGCGCGGACCGCCGCGGCGAGCGCCGGTATGTCGTCGAGCATGCCGAGCGCGACGAAGTGTTTGGCCCCGCCGGTATAGTCCTTGCGGCCCTTGCAGGTGCGGATCAGAATACCGTGCCCCCACGACAGGCCGAACTGGCCGACCTGGATATAGGCGCGGTCATGATGCAGGGTGATTTCACCGGATACGGCGATGCCCGCCCTGTTCGAGCGGATTTCGAAGCTGCCCGGCGTCAGGGCTAAATCGGCGGCAAGTTTCTTCAACCGCGAACGGGCGGTCGTGTGAAAACGTCTCTTCTGCTGCTCGTTGTAGGAGCAACTTGTGTTCCAGTCGAACATGTCGATCTCCATGAAACGGAACATGCCCGGCGATCGCTTTCGCGACCGCCGGGCCTGTCGTGGGTTGGTTTGCGATGAGGAAGTCAGGCAGCCGCGCGGCCTTCGATGACGTCGGCGCCGACCTCATCGGCGGAGACCTCCTCGAGATAGGCCCGGCTGCACGGATTGTTGGCGAGCCAGCGTTCGGCGGCCTCGCGATCCCTGGCGAGATGCAGGAGTTCCGGGCTTTCGCCGATGTCCTGCAGGACGCGGACCGTGCCGATCGACGGACGCTCGACGATCTCGAAACGCAGATCGCTCTCGACGGACCAGGTACGTCGGACAGAGACAACGATGGTGCCCCCTTGGCCGAAATCGCCCTCATGCAGGGTGAAACAGGCTGGCGAGCTATAGGTCGCGCGCGTTCGTGGTGGCTCCTGCTTGACCAGTCGGCCGGTGCCGTTGCGGCTCTCCCAGGCGGTGAATCGGGCCGGCGGTTTCGGGGCACCGTCCGAGTAGCGGATAACGCTTCCCAGAGAGGCAATCGTAAATTGTATGTGCGGACATGCGTATGTCTCCGTGTGAGAAAACGAAAAAGGGGCCCGGCGGAGACGCCGGGCCCGGCGGTGAGCGCGAGGCCGATTACTCGGCGGCCTGGAGGTGGTCGGGTTCCTCGCCGGCGTCGGTCACCGGTTCATGGGAGGGCGTGCCGGTATCGTCGGCGAGGAAGGCCGGCAGCTCGGCGGCATCGCCATCGAGAGCCGTCTGATCCGTCACATCATCGGTGACGGTCTCGCCGGCATTGGCAACCGCCTTCTCGCCATCAAGGCGCAGCGGTTCGGGCAGCCAGCTCGATCCTTCGAGAAGCCGAGCAGCCTCGCGTGCCATCAAGTCCTTCTTCATGTGATCGATCAGCTGTGCGGAATCCTCGCCGCGTCCCTCCCGCACGGCTTGAACGATCCGGGCCTTGGTGACGCGGCCGAGATAGTTGTCCACCGTGGGCGACCAGCCAGCCTCCACCATGTCGAACTGAAGCGTGGCGGCGAGTGCATCGGCATGGGCAAGGGCACCTGACCGCCTGTTCCAGAGCTCGACGACGGCGTTGAGCGAGAGCGATGCGCAGTGCGCGAACAGCGCCTTGCGGCTCGCTTCGTCGAGACCAAGCAGGAACTCCCAGAGATTGGTGCTGTCGGGCATATCCCTGTCCCAGGCCTCGTGCCGATCGGCGATCTCCCTCGCCCAAGGCGTGTCGGCCAGACCCTGGACCTGGCCAAAACTGTCGCTCACTATGTTGATCTCGAGGCAGCTGTCCTTGGCGAACCGATAGAACACCTGCAGCACTAGCGCATGGAGCACCGCGACGAAGGCGATGTCGGGGTCGCTTGCCAAAGCGTTGCGCAGCGCAAGCGTCTTCTGTGCGGTGAGATCGAAGACGAGGCGATCGGGCAGCGGCTTGATCCCTTCATCCTCGGGCTCTTCGGCCGTGTCGGATGCGCCGTTCACGGACCGGCCGTTGACGACGACGTGATTGGCGCTGTCATCGTCGGACTGCGACGGGTCGCGATCCCCGCCCTTGGCTCCTTCATCGTCATCGCCCGTCTCGACCCGTGGTTCGTCCTCGGGACGGACAAAGCCGGCTTCAACCTGCAGTTGGCCGTTGGCGCCGAGCGCGACAAACGCTCCGGCGATAGCCTTTTGCGCCGGGTCATAGACCTGGGGGCGATCGCTGAACGCGTCGAGTTCGGCGCCGAGCTGATCGAGCTTGTCCTCGATCTCCTGGTCGGCGTCCTCCATCTCGGCGTATTTGGCATCGAGCGCATCATACTCGGCCTTCACCGCGTCATAGCGGGCGATCTCCTCGGTGCTCAACTCCGCCGGCTCGGCATAAACGCGCCGCATGCCGGAGGTGTGGCCGTAGGGGAAGCTGATCGCCGCCTCGACCCACTTCCAGCCGTCGGCGCGAACGGTCTCGGCATCTATCTTCAGTCTGTCGAAGACCAACTGCTCAAGGAGAGCAGCATCCTGGAACCAGCCACCGGAATCCTGCTCAAACAGATCGCGCAGTATGACCCCGCCGGCGGCCTCATAGGCCTCGGCGCCGACATAGACCGCCCGGCGATCGTCGGCACGCACCGTCGTCTCCGTCAGGAGACGCCTGATGTAATAGGGCTCCTGCATATGCTGGTTGTTATTGATGCGCTCCCAGACCTGCTCCTGGCGGGCATGGTCGTCCGAAATCGAGAACGCCATGATCTGCTCGAGCCGGATTTCATCCTTCTCATAGAGATCGAGCAGCCTGGGCGAGACCGAGGCGAGCCGCAGGCGCTGCTTCACCGTCGCTGACGAAACAAAGAAGCGCGCGGCGATTTCTTCATGATCGAGTCCCTGGTCGCTCAGTATTTTGAACGCCCGGAACTGGTCGAGAGGATGAAGATCCTCGCGGTGGAAGTTCTCGGCCAGAGAGTCCTCTTCCGCCGATGTCGCCGTACTGCGATTGACTATGCACGGGATCGGCTCGTTCTTTGCCAGCCGCTTCTGTTTGATAAGCATGCCGAGCGCGAGATAGCGGCGGCCACCGGCGGGCACTTCGAACGTGCCGGTCTCCTCGCCACCTTCGTCGAGCACGGGACGGACGTTCAGGCTTTGGAGCAGCATGCGCCGTCCGATATCTTCGGCGAGCTGCTCGATCGAAACGCCGTCCTTTACCCTCCGAACATTCTTCTGCGACAACACCAGCTTGTCGTAAGGAATGTTTTCCGATGGGTTCATAGCGATCTTCTGAATGGCCTTTGCCATGGTCGGGTTCTCCATGACGGGCGGCCCGGGGCCTCTCCCCGGACCTCCAAGCCCGTCAGAAACCTCCCCTCCCCCCTTTGCCTCTGACGCTGGCGCTGCGCAGACGCCCGCGCCAAGCATGTGAGCAGCGCTGGGGACAGCGCAGCGGATCTATGATTTCGGCTTGCAGATTTCGGTACTTTGGAGCCTGGCCGAGTGCCTTCAGCCTGTCGGCTAAATCCATGAGCTGGTGGATCAGCGTCTGCCGGCCGAGGCTGACGGGGTGATCAAGGTGTGATGGCTGGCTTCGAATACACCTGAGTTCCTGGCCACAGCCTGCGTGCTTTGCTTTCCAGCAATCTGCAAATGCAGCGAACGTTTCGCAGGCCCTTGCGCGGGGGATAACTCCCAAAGTTCACTCTTTGTTCTTTTCCAGAAGCAGTTCCTAAGATATAATCTGCCACCTCCTTCCTCAGCGAGTCACCGCGAATGACAGTCCAGCCCAGGATTCTCAATGAACCGACAATCAGCTGCCCAAGCTGCAAGTCCGACATCAAGCTGAACGAGTCGCTTGCGGCTCCCCTGATTGCCGCCACCCGCGAGGACTATGAGCGGCGTTTGGCGCAGAGCAACGCCTCCATTGCGACCCGAGAGGAAGAGCTTCAACGCCAGCAAGCCGCAGTCGATGCCGCTCAGGCCGACATCGACAGCCAGGTGGCCGCAAAAATCAAGCTTGAGCGCGCGGCTATCGCGGCCGAGGAGGCTCGCAAGGCCAGGCTGCTGCTCTTGGTCGATCTCGAAGACCGGGACAAGAAGCTTGCCGAGATAGAGGCGACACTCAAGGCGCGGGACGAGAAACTCGCCGAGGCTCAGCAGCAACAGGCGGAATTCCTGAAACAGCAACGTGCGCTCGATGATGAGAAGCGCGAGATGGCGCTCACCATCGAACGAAAGATCCAGGAAGGGCTGGACGCCGTTCGCATCAAGGCGAGGTCCGAAGCCGAAGATGGCCTCAAAATGAAGGTTGCGGAGAAAGAGGAACAGATTGCCGGCATGCAGCGTCAGATCGAGGGGCTGAAGCGTCGTGCCGAACAGGGCTCCCAGCAGTTGCAGGGCGAGGTCCTCGAGCTCGAGCTGGAATCCCTCATTGCCAGCCGTTTCCCGATGGACATCATCGAACCGGTCGCCAAAGGCGAGTTCGGCGGAGACGTCTTGCACCGCGTGGTCGGACCGGCCGGCCAGCCGTGCGGCGCCATTTTGTGGGAATCGAAACGCACGAAGAACTGGAGCCAGCACTGGCTGGGTAAGCTCAGAGGCGATCAACGAGCCGCGAGAGCGGATATTGCGTTGATGGTCTCGGAAGCGTTGCCTCCCGGAGTGGAAACTTTCGATCTTTTGGACGGAGTCTATGTCGCCCACCCCAAATGTGCGATCCCGATCGCCATTTTGCTCCGGCAATCCCTGATCGAGCTGACCAACTCGCGCCTCGCCCAGGACGGCCAGGCCACCAAAATGGACCAGGTCTATGGCTATCTGACCGGTCCGCGGTTCCGACATCGCGTCGAGGCGATTGTGGAAAAATTCTCGGATATGCAGGAGGACCTCGCCAAGGAACGCAAGGCCACAACACGTCTGTGGGCCAAGCGCGAGGCGCAGATCCAAGGGGTAATCGAGTCGACCGTCGGCATGTACGGTGACCTGCAGGGCATCGCCGGAAAAGTGATGCAGGAAATTGAGGGGCTGGATGTGCCAGCAATCGGAGTGTGTCAACCACCCGATACCGAATAAGTGAACCGATCGGCACGTTCCCGGAACAGTTTTTCGGACCGGAATGCCGAATAAGGACTAGCGAAGGAGAGCACATCCGTCGTCTCTCTGGTGTAACAGTTGACACCGGGGACGGGCCTACGGCCGCCTTCCCTTTTTCTGACCACGTGCGACGACGCCGCCCTTGTGCTCGAGGACGACGCCGGAGGAATAACCGGAGATCGCCGCAGCGAGGCCGGATTGGGATGCTTCAGGCAGCCAAATCGAAGAGCTTCTTGGCCTTGCCCTCCATATCCAAGCGGACATCCTGGTGCGGTTTGTCACGCGCGACCCTTGTAATGCCCTGCACAAAATCGAAGATCGACGCCGGCGGCCTGCCTTCCTCGGCCAACACAGCATCGATGATCTTCGTGGTTTCAACCTTCGAGAAGGCCCGCTTGCGCAGGAAGCTCTCGCGGTCTTCATCGTTGCGGGCGACGATCCGTTCCCGCGCGGCCTTGATGCCGTTGACGAACGGCATGGGCGAGGATTCGGCGAACTGGATCAGCGCCGGCTCCGCCTCCGCGGCAAAGCGGGAAGCCGCATATTTGGAATGCCGGATGGTGATCTCCTCAAAATTTTCCACACCCCAGAGATTGCGGTTCTGGCAGACCGCACGAAGATAGAAGCTCGCGATTCCCAGTGTCCTGGCGCCCACTTCAGAATTCCAGCAGTAGAAGCCGCGGAAGAAGAGATCCGGATCGCCGTTCGGTAGCTTTCCGGCCTCGATCGGATTGAGGTCGTCAACCAGGAAGACAAAGACGTCGCGGTCGGAGGCATAAAGCGTCGTCGTGTTCTTCGAGATGTCGACATTGGGGTTGTAGATTCCCGTCGACCAATCGAGTACGCCCGGCACTTTCCATCGCGTATCGCCGGTGCCATTGCCGGCAATCTTCTGCACCGCCTCGACCAGCTCGTAGTCGAAAATTCGGCCATAGTCAGGACCGGTCACCGCCCGCAGCTCGAGGCGACCGTTCTGGATTTCAAGCGTTTTTACCTGCTCTGTCCGTTGCGAGGCCAGCCCGTACTGGAGATTGATGGCGGCAAGCGGGGCCGGGAGTTGGCGCAGATAAGCAGCCGGTGCGCCGACAAGGCTGGCAAGCTGGCCAAAGCTCCAATGGGTGGGCGCAACCGGTGCCTCGGCATCTGGCAGCATGAGCATGAGACGTTCGGCGTCGTCGCGGCTGGCTTCGACGCGGATGCGTTCGCTTTCGACAACGCGCGTACGGCTGCGCTGCGACCGTGCCCTCACCGAGTTCCGCAGGTCGATGAGCGACAGGTAGCGCTCGTCGGCCGGTCGGTTGAACCACTCCGACGAAACGCGGCCGACGCGCTGGCCTCGGCTCACGTCCACCTTGTAGCCTGCACGCGCGTTACGCGCCGGGGCCTGAATTTCCATCTGTGTCATGGGTTTGCTCCGCGGCGGACGCCAGGAGCCTCTCTCCCGGACCTTCGTCCGCCCACCGAAAGCCCCGCCTGCCCTCTTCCTCTGCTGGCCGCACCGTCGCCTATCGAAGTGCCCGCCGGTGTGGCAGCGCCCAAACGCGCGCCCAAGGTGAAGACCAGCCGCAGGCCGGATGTTCAGCGAAGCGGCCAGCCCCGTTCCGGCGAGAGAGGCGGGTCATCATGCCCCTGACGAACAAGCCCCGTTGCTTCGATGGCAAAACCATGACTCAATGGGCGTGGGGGTGCGGCGGCGTCCGGAGCAACGGAGGCAATGCGACGTTTCAGACTTGCTGACCAGGTGATCGAGGAGGCAGCGCCTGATCTACAGGCTGCGCTTGCGGATGCATATCGTAGTAAGCTGCGACCGCTTTGCTTGTGCAAAGAGCCCTCCCCGGCTATGTATATTGCGCAGGTTGGCGACCAATACATGGTCAAGCGGATGCCACTGTCGGGTGGCAGCCATGATCCTTCCTGTTCCTCTTACGAGCCTCCCGACGAACTGTCCGGCCTTGGCGTGCTGATGGGCAGCGCTATCCAGGTCGATTCCGAGAGTGGCATGGCCGCGCTGAAGCTGGACTTTCGCTTGTCAAAGGTCGGCACGCGATCTGTGCCGGCAGTTGGCGCCGCAGGTTCGGACAGCGTGGTCAGGGACATCAAGAAACTCTCCCTGCGAGGCCTGCTCCATTATCTCTGGCACGAAGCGGAGCTGACGGTCTGGACGTCGCGATGGGCTGGCAAACGGCATTGGTGGAATATCCGTTGGCACCTCGTCGAGGCCGCTGGCCAGATGACGGTCAAGGGCGGAGCACTGAGCGAAATCCTGTTCGTCCCCGAGCCGTTCCGGTCCGCCGACAAGATCGCGATCGAGCAAAGGCGCGGGCAGGCGCTTGCACCCGCGCTGCCCCCGAAGAGGGGTGCCAGAAAGCTGATGATCCTGGTCGGCGAGGTCAAGGAGTTCAGCCCGGCTCGGAGCGGCCACAAGTTGATCGTCAAGCACATGCCGGGGTTCGTGTTCTTGTTGGACGAGAGCCTTCATCGTCGGCTTCAATCCCGTTTTGAAACCGAGATGGCACTCTGGGGCGCGGATGAGGGATCGCATTTGATCGCGATTGCCACCTTCGGGTTAACCCCGGCGGGACTGGCGGTGATCGAGGAAATGGCCGTCATGGTCGTGGCGGAGAATTGGGTGCCGTACGAGTCCGCCTATGAAAAGAAGCTGGTCGACGCCCTCGCCAGGACAAGGGAGCGAAGCGTGAAAGGACTACGCTTTAACCTGCCGGCGGACAAGCCAACCGCGACGGCGATATTGCAGATACAGCCGCGGCCGGTTGGCCTGTATGTCGTACCGCCCTCCTCCGATGGTGCGTACCAGGAAACGCTGGGCGAACTGATCGCATCGCGACCGGAGTTCGATTCCTGGATCTGGCGTACGGCCGATAGTGAGATGCCGACTTTGCCTGGTCGGCAAGACGGTGGGCCCTAGACATAACGTGTGGTTCTCTGACGGCGATCCCGAGATGGACGAATTTCGTGAGCGCCGTCATAGCTCTCAATCGCCGCGCAGAATCTTCGAGCGCGGCAGCGACGAAAGCACGCCGAGCAGCTGTTGGATGAGCCTCTCCGCGCAATACGCGCAGACAGGCGTCCATCGCTGTCTTGCGCTTCTCAGTCTGACGATCGAGATGTCGCAGCAAGATATTGGACGCGTCATTGATATCGAACACAACACGCTCCGAGCTGTGGCGGCTGACCTGAACAACGACTGGCCTTTCAAATCTACTCGAGCCGGTCATCGCTCCCCCTCTGAACCCAGCGGCGACAGCCTCGCGCACGTATTTCCCAGCCGAACGATTCGGCTGCATCCCGACCGCTAATCGCCAGCACCCAAGCGGTGGTCATGAACGCTGTCTGATTAATGTCTGGTGGCGTGGGATTTGGCTAGGTTTGTCCGCCAGATCATTCGAACGACCGCGGCGGCAACCCGGGCCTGCCCCAATCGTATTGCTGATTCAATTATAGTTCAGCCCCATCGCCGGTAGCGTAGACGCCTCGCGTGGCAGTTCTTTGGGATCGTCAACGATGCCGCATCAATTTGGCTCTGCAGCCTGCTCGCGTGAATAGACGGCGCCAAATGCAGGCGTGGGGGATAGGGTTGCCTTGACCCTGTCAAAACCCTGCCGCATGGTCCGCGCCCAAACGCGTTCGCAACCGAGAGCTCCCCGTTGAACGAATATTTCCTGCTGCCGCTGGCCTCGCTGCCTTTCCCCAACATCAACCCGATCCTCATTCAGATCGGGCCGCTGGCGGTGCACTGGTACGGCGTCGGCTATATCGTCGGCATCCTGTTCGCCTGGTGGTATGCCAAGCGGCTCGCCGCCAACCCGAAGCTGTGGCCCGACGGCATCCTGCCGATGAAGCCGGAGGACCTCGACGANAAGCGGCTCGCCGCCAACCCGAAGCTGTGGCCCGACGGCATCCTGCCGATGAAGCCGGAGGACCTCGACGATTTCATCATATGGGCGGCCATCGGCGTCGTGCTCGGCGGCCGCACCGGCTACGTCCTGTTCTACGATCTGGCGCGCTACATTGCGCATCCCCTCGACATCTTCGCCGTCTGGCAAGGCGGCATGTCGTTCCATGGTGGCCTGCTCGGCGTCATCCTCGCCATGACGTTGTTTTCCATCAAGCGCGGCATCCGCACCTGGTCGCTGTTCGATNATCCCAGCCAGCTCTACGAGGCCCTGCTCGAAGGCGTCGTGCTGTTCCTCGTGCTGCGCATCCTCACCCATTCGCGCCTCAAGCTGAAGACGCCGCGCTTCGTCGGCGGTGCCTTAATCTGCGGCTATGGCCTGTCGCGCATCTTCGTCGAGTTCTTCCGTGAACCCGACCAGCAGCTCGGCTATCTCCTCGGCACCAACTGGCTGACCATGGGCATGATCCTGTCGACGCCGATGGTGCTGGCCGGCATCTGGGNTCTTTGTCGAGTTCTTCCGCGAACCAGACCAGCAGCTCGGCTATCTCCTCGGCACCAACTGGCTGACCATGGGCATGATCCTGTCGACGCCGATGGTGCTGGCCGGCATCTGGGCGATGGCAACCGCCAAGCCGGTGACGCAAGCAGAGCCGCAGGCGACATGACGCGGCTGAAGACCCGTATCGTCGACCTGATCGGTATGCGGCGGCGGTGACGGTAGTGGTCATCGGCAGGATTCCTTTCTTCGGGAATATACGGACGGGCTTTCCATAAGTATCGACAGGCCCGTGAAAACAAGGCCGTGACAGGCAGTTTGCCAACACCTGGAAGGCTGAGGCCGTCGTGTAACAGGCCGAAGCACTCGCGACCATGCTGAAACGGGTGCCGCAGATCATTGTACGACTGGGAACAGGCCCACGGAATCTGCCCTGCCCTTGTGCCTTGTTGGTCAGTCGGTCTGTGCAGAAAGCCTCTCAGACGCTTGCCAGCCAGCGAAACCGACTCGCTTATCGCTTTGAGCCGGGCGCAAAGCGATAAGCTGCGGGATCGGCGATCTTCATCCCGTCATCCTCGCTGTGGCGCCGTTAGCCTTAAGGGCCGCCATTAGCATCGGCCCGACCGAAAACGCCCCTTCCCTGGCCTTATCGGTCAGCACGCGCAGGTATCCGCCGGCGGAATTGATATGCTGGGCGCGTTGAAGGATGCAGGCAATTACGATCGCGGCGGCTTCCTGCCCCATGGCATGGCAGGCCTCTTCGTATGCAGATGGCGAGACACCAAGGTACCCCCGCACCTGGGCGGCGGTAATCATGAGATCGCGCCAATTGGCGATCCCGTCGACGGCGTAGTCCGAAATTTCCGGGCAGGCTTTCAGCACAAGCCCAAGCGGATACGTTTTCGGCGCCTCTGCGGTCCTGGTGCTGGGCTCGGCCGTCGCCCCGCTTTTCTCTAAAGCAGGTTCAAATTCAAAAATAGAGTCGGTATTTGAATCAGATTGCTGCCGCTCGTTTTGAGAGTCATTGCCGCCCGGATTCGTGGATTTCATATGAATTTCCAGCAGCTTATCCACATCGTCATGCAAAGCGGCCAGATCGGCTACGATCCGTTCGAGCTCGGCAATGCAGGCTCGGCGCGGAATTGCCTCCACAATCCCGCGGAAACGCTTCCACAGGCCTCCCCAGTCGCCCGAGACATCTTCGTCAAGGGCCGCCTCGACCAGCTTGTGGATGTCACGGCGGTGCAAGGTGATCCGCTCGCGCATAAGCCTGAGCGCCCTGTTGTCGGCGCGAACGCGTTCGGCGGCCGCCTCGAACTCGTAAGCACGGACCAGCAGCGGGGCCAGGGAGAAGCCAAAGGCTTCCTCGATCTCCCCTCCCCTGCCCTTGCGGGCGTAACGCTTGCCGTTCGGGCTATCCCGACGGATGATCAGCCCGCAATCGACAAGAGCCGCCACGTGCCGCCTGACTGTGGCATCAGGCATTCCGTGCGCCCTGAGCGACAACTGAGTGTTCGAGGGAAAGACGATCAGTCCGTTCTCCTCACTCAACTCACTGTCAGGATAGAAAGATAGCAGCGCATTCAGCACAGTCAGAGCACGGTCGCCGACGCCGACGATGCTCTTGCCTTCGCAGAGGTTGCGGTAGATTTGCCATTTATCGACAACCCTGCCCTTGGGGATCTCGCGTGACTCGTTTTGCGCTGCCAACATGGCAAGCGACATCGGCCGCCGCCCAAAGGGCGTCGTTGCAATACCCGTCTCCATTTTCTTTCACCCTCGATTAGGCAAAAGAAATCTGCTCGCCAAAACGACGCCAATGACTCTTGACAGTGATTCGTGGAGATGCGATTCTCAGTCAGCTACTACGGAGAAGGGCTTCCACGACGAAAGTCGCTTGGGGGCCTTTTTCTTTTGCGGTTTCAGTCTCCTGTTGATGGTTTTTGCGACTTCCGAAAAGCCTCGTAGAGGTCATCCAGTCGTCCCGTAATGTATGCCGCGAAGGTAGGACCATCCTTTGCCTCGTAGGTCACGATCGCCTTCTTCGCGGTGGCTTTGACGCTGACGCTAACTGATTTGTCCCTGGCGCCCCAGAGATTGGTCCTTGGCTCTTGCCGGGCAATCTTAGGAAGCGAGAGGAGGGCACCGGCAGCTTGTTGGAAGCGTTGATCACTCGAGTTGTCCGCGGACAACGATGCCAAAACCGCCTGCAGTTCAACTTTCGCCTTTGGCAACTTTTCTGCGAATTCCATCCAGCGCCGGCGTCCTACCTCCGGTGCAGCTCCGATCGCCTCTATCAGTTCGATCGGAATCGCGCGAACAACCGATAACATTTTGGATAGGGCAGCCTTGTCAATGTTTAGCGCCGCCATGATGACCTCGCGGGAGAAGGACCGATCCTCCAAGCGGGCGGCGAACAACGCTCNACAACGCTCTTTCGATATATGACAGGTTGGTCCGTGCATTGTTTTCCTGCCCCTGACTGACAACCAATTGATCATCGGACAACTCACGGATAACAGCGCGAACTTTGGTGCCCAACTCTTTCACCGCCGCGAGTCTGCGGTGTCCGTATGCAACTTGATATCGGCCATTTAGCTCTGGATGAGGCCGAACAAGGATTGGCACTTGCTGCCCATGTTCTTTGATCTGGGCGACTAGATCGGCAAGTTCGATGGGATCGATGCCAAGACGATCACTAACGAATGATCCGTCGACCAGCGCTGGATCCAGTTCGACAATTATCTTGCCTTCTGCCAGTTGCTTTTCGAGGTCTTGCGCTCGTTCAAACTTCTGCGTGATGTTACCAAGGGTTCTGGTGATGCCTCCGATGGGAGCACTGCGGACCGCCGGCGCTACAAACCCGGCGATCGGCCTGATATCCGCCATAGGAGTTGGCACTTCCTCTGCCGATGAAACTTCAATGAGATTCTTGCGGGCCATTACTTTCTCCCCCAAGTCGTCCTTAGCAGGCCTTCGATTTCGGAATTGACCGCATTTAGGGATTCCATCGCCCTGTCATATGTGCCGCGGGTGAACTGTTGTCGCTCGACCTCGTACAGTGTCTGCTTGGTGACCCCGGCATCCGAGATTGCCGTAGACTTCAGCATGTGATTGTGGAGCATTCGATTGCCAAAGATAGCCCGCATGAAGCCTGTCATCTGACTTTGGGGACCATCGTTCGGCTCGTAACGAGTAACGAGATAGCGCATCCAATCGTAGCTGGTACGCCCCCCTGCCCTTTCGACGACTGCCATCATTTCACTGGTCATCGCAAGGAATTGACTCATCGACATCACGTCCAGCATTTGCGGATGCACGGTTATCAATACCGACGTCGCCGCACACAACGCCGACATGGTCAAAAAGCCGAGTTGCGGCGGGCAATCGATAATTACGACATCGTAGAGGCTCTCGATGTCGGTCAACACTTCTCCAATGCGGGCGAAGAACATGGATTCTGCCGACCCCGATGTGATCGCTCTCGGTGTCTCATGTTCAAACTCCATGAGTTCTAGATTTCCGGGCACGATATGTAGGTTCTGGGTGTAAGTGGCTCGCACAATGTCAGAGATAGATCGTGGCTCTTCATAGCGGATCGCCCCGTAAAGCGTTTCGCCTTCGCCCACATCGAGTTCGGGTTGATGTCCAAAGAGCGCTGACAGTGAAGCCTGGGGATCGAGGTCGATTGCCAGAACCCGGTGACCGCGCAAAGCAAGGTACTGGGCCAAGTGTGCGGATGTCGTCGTCTTCGCCGAACCTCCCTTGAAATTCATAACGGCCACGACCTGCAGTTTCTCTCCGGGCCGACGGGTCGGAACGTACTTCGGCATTCCGTTTTTTTCGTCGAGTGACCGACGGATGTTTTCCATGTCGGCAGGAGAATAGACCCGGCGACCATTGGCCAAAGGTTCCGGCCCATGTCCACCCGAGGCCACCTGTCTTAAGTAGCCCTCGCCGATACCGATATAGTATGCGGCTTCTGCGGGTGTGAAATGCCGGATCGTTTTTTGGGAAGCTGGGGGAAAAATCTTTTGTTGATGTAGCTGAAGCTGCCGCGACAATTCGAGAGAATCCGCGGACAACATCGACGGCAGGTGTTCCTGGCCGCTAGGATGTGTGAGTGCCTGTAGCATTGCTCTCCTCGAACTGCGCATTTGACGCGGATTTCAATCAAACTGCGCAACTACAGTATGGTCCGATTCGTAAACATTTTACAAACGCTTAACTATAAGCGCGATTTGAGGCCCGAGACTGCGGTTGTCCGCGGACAACGCCTGAGAGGGGCTTCAAACATCCCTCTGGGGAGATCCGGCGACCGGGCCGGCTCCGTGCAATATGTCGACGGCAGTCAAGTGATAGCAGGGGCTAGTCAGCGTATAGGCGGCTATGCGAGCCAGGACACCGCTTTCCGGATTGGATCGTGCGTAGGACTAACCTATCTAGCGCAGGCCAAAACGAGAGCGTCACCGGTATCCGACTCGTCAGACACTGCTAGCCACTGGACGCGCAATTCGACAACGCGGTTGTCCGCGGACAACTCACGTCCGTGACACGAGGCACGACGCGGTGCCGGCCGCCCAGGAGCGTTTCGCAAGTCGAGGCTCGATAGATTTCGCCCGTGCGAGAT
Organism: Mesorhizobium sp. LNHC221B00; assembly: GCF_000502935.1. Taxonomy (NCBI): domain Bacteria; kingdom Pseudomonadati; phylum Pseudomonadota; class Alphaproteobacteria; order Hyphomicrobiales; family Phyllobacteriaceae; genus Mesorhizobium; species Mesorhizobium sp. LNHC221B00. The sequence continues at coordinate 23,665 of NZ_AYWR01000041.1, forward strand.
CTCAATCAACTGCCGTTTCAATGAAGTAGCCGTGCAGCCTTGCGGCAATAGCGCTGTCGGGGGCGGACGGGTCGCGTAGTCATGCAAGGTTCTTTGATGCGGGGGCCACGAATGCACGCTCGTCGACCGGACCCAGCGTTCTTTCATCGCTGGGGAGTCCGGCCGACTTCGGCTGCGAAGCAATTATTGTCGACAAGGTATTTATCTGTGGTGAGATCGCTGACGTCGCCGACTGCCGATGGGTGCGGAAGAGGGCGGCAACTTGTGCGATAAACCTGAAACGACTATCTTGCACGCATTATGAGCAAGCATCTAAGTTCAGTCCTGACGACGGTGAACGCGCCCTACAGTGATCAACTGGACGACGCGGCGTTGGCGCATTGCCTTGCCGATATCGATCTGGCCAAACAGCATCCCGGTCATGTCAGCGCTTTTCTCGGCGAGGTCCCTCTCGCCCAGCAAGTCGAGTTCGCAACCGCGCATCACATCGCGGTCGACGACCTCAAGGCTTTTGCCGCCAAGTTCTCTGCCTGGTCCGGCGAGAGCTATCCGCTCGCTGCGTAATGGCTGGACATGATAGGCGACGCCCGTCCGAATGGCGGCGGCTCTTTCGCATCACTATCGACCTGATTGATCAGCTTCGCGAGAATGCTGGGGGCTACGACTTTGAATGGTCATTTGGCGGAGGAACGGCGATGATGATCCAGATCGGCCATCGCGAAAGCCACGACATCGATATTTTCCTCGACGACCCTCAATTGCTCGGGTTTATCGACCCATCTAGAAGCCCCCTGCACTTTGAAACGATGCCATCCGACTATCTGGGGGACGGGCTTAGGTTTCAGAAGTTCGCCTTCGAAGGCATCGGCGAAATCGACTTCATTGTAGCGGGAGCGCTAACGACGGCGCCATTCGAGAACCGTGTGGTGGAAGGCAGGACCGTGCATCTTGAAACCATTCCCGAAATAATCGCCAAGAAGATCTATTACCGGGGATCGGAAGCCAACCCGCGCGACATCTTCGACATCGCCGCCGCAGCCCGGTCGCAATTGGGCGAGGTCGTCAACGCCCTGCGCGCGCTCCCGGAACAAGTCGCCCGTACCCGCGAGCGGATGAAAAAGCTCAACCCGGAATTCGTCGGCCGCGCCATCGCGCAACTGATGATCATGCCTGACTACGAAGCGTCGGCCGCCGACAGTCTGGATGCAGCGCTCGCTGTGCTCGACGAGGTGTTGTCATCACCTCAAAGGACCTAACCGCCTCTCCCTCGCGATCAACGGGGAGGGGAGGGGCTTCAGAGCCCAGACGCCTTGGTGAGATTGACGCGAAAACGGTCTCTGCGCCGCTGATACTTGCGAGTCATCTCCGCCGAGGCGTGGCCAAGCTGTTTCTGCACACATAGCGCTCGTCGACCTCGGCTGAGGAGGCGAGGCCGGCCCGCAGCGGGTGCCCGGAAAACTTCTGTTCCCGCTCGCCTTCGGTGAGATCGCCGCGCACACCGGCGGCCAAGGCCGTGCGCTTGACCAGCCGTACGACCTCCTGATCGTTGAGCCGTTCGGCGCCGACTGTTTCACCCTGACCAGTAACACGGCGCAACAAGGGGCCATTGGCAATGCGGGCAAACTTGAGCCAGGCCTGAAGCGCGACAACCGGGCAGGTGGCGTCGGACGAGCCGCGACCAATTTCGACTTCGCGCCAGCCGGTCTTGCCCCGAAACGTAACCAGCACGCCCATATTTGGAAAAAATTCAATCCAGCCGCGACCGACGTCGGTTGATCACGCGCAACACCAGACCGAGATCCCGAGGGCTGGGCCGTGATGTAGGGGCCGACGATTTGTGGGTCTGGCGGCTGCGGATCAAACGACGTGACGCCGGCAGCAGGCGCAAAACTCCTTCCAGTCAGCGGCATAGGCGCGTCGGGTGTCTGCCGAACTTGCTGCCTCGACATCGTCGCGCGCACGGTCGGCTCAATCCGCGTGCGTGCTAGGGAGCGTCTCGAATTGGTTCGGTGCCGAGCTTGAAAGCTGCCCAGAACTGCCATATATTTTGCACAAGAAACATGACTCTCAATATGGTAGGATGAATTCTGTGGCTCATGCACTGAAGATCCCCGAGCAGAACGGACCTCTCATCTTGTCCTATATGGACCGGAACGGGAAGATTGCGATCGAGCAGGTCGCGGACGGGTTTGGCATGTCCAAGGGCCAGTTGGCCCAGACCGCTGGTCTTGCTCGCGAGACCCTTTATCGATCGGAGCGCAGCGCTACGGTTAAGACACAGGGGCGTCTGCGGGAAATGCTTGAGATCATCAGTCGCGTTACGGATTGGGCGGGCGGCAAGGAGCAGGCGATGGCTTGGTATCGAGCTCAGCCGCTTCCAGCATTTGGCGGACGCACCGCTGAAGCGCTGGTGAAGGACGGTAAGGCAGCTGCGGTCCGTGATTATCTCGATCACATGGCCGTTGGTGGTTTCGCTTGAGGTTCGTTGGAACCTGTTACCGCGCACACGATCCACGTTGGGCATTCAAGCCAACATCCGGCGAAGGGGCGGCGATCAGAGGTGCGCGATTTAATCCCAAAGGCGTGCCGGCGCTCTATTTGGCGCTGACCATCATGACAGCGGTCAAGGAAGCCAACCAGGGGTTCGCGCACCGGATCGATCCGTGCGTGCTGTGTTCCTATGAGATCGACTGCGATGACATCGTGGATTTGACAACGGACGAGGGCAGGGAAGAATTTTCTATCGCGCTCGAGGAGATGGCCTGCGCCTGGGGGACGGCGCTCAGCGACGGAGAGCGCCCGACGCCCTGGTCCATCTACGACCGCTTGCGACCTCGAAATATTGCCGGCATTGTAGTCCCAAGTTTCGCGCCGAGCGCCGAGATGGAGGATCGCAACCTGGTCCTTTGGGACTGGGGTCCGGATCTGCCGCACAAGGTAACTGTATTCGACCCGAGCGGCCGGTTGCCGAAGGACCAGCTATCCTGGCGATAACGCACGCTCGCCTCCGAAGGGCAGGGGAGTCTTTCGCCCTACAGGCCTGATGCTTTGGTGAGATTGACACGGAAACGATCGCGTCTGCGCTGATATCGGCGAGTCATTTCAGCCGAGGCATGGCCAAGCTGCTTCTGCACATAACGCTCATCAACCTCAGCCGAGGAGGCGAGGCCCGCGCGCAGTGAATGTCCGGAAAACTTCTGTCCCCGCTCGCCCTCGGAGAGATCGCCGCGCACGCCGGCGGCCAAGGCCGTGCGCTTGACCAACCGGGCCACCTCCTGATCGTTGAGCCGATCGACGCCGACCGTTTTACCCTGACCAGTAACACGGCGGAACAAGGGGCCATGCGCGATGCGGGCAAACCTCAGCCAGTTCTCGAGCGCGACAACCGGGCAGGTGGCGTCGGACGAACCGCGGCCGATCTCGACCTCGCGCCAGCCAGTCTTGCCGCGCAGTGTCACAAGAACACCTTTGTCGAGCACCTCGACCCAGCCGCGGCCATCTTCGGTTTGATCGCGGGCAAGATCGAGGCCGACGATTTCGGAGCGGCGCAAGCCGCCTGCGAAGCCCAAAAGCAGCATGGCGCGGTCACGCAGGCCACGCAGCGTGCCGCGGTCGAGTGTCTCCAGCATGGCAACAAGATCGTCGCGCAGTACGGCCTCCTTCTGAAGGGGCGGGGCGGCGTGCGTGTTGCGGATGCCGGCGAGCACGGTGGCGATATGACGGTCCTTCCGGTCAAGCGATTGGCCGCGCTGCGTGTAGTTCCAGGTCAGGGATGACAGGCGGCGCTCGATCGTCGCCACCGCCTTTTTGTCCCTTCCAGTGCCCGAAGCCTGCGCGGTGATATAGAGGCCGACGGTCCGCGGGTCCGGCCGCGATGGATCAAAAGACTGGCGCCGGCACCAGCCGCAAAAATGCTTCCAGTCGGCTGCGTAGGCGCGACGGGTGTTCGCCGAACTTGCTGCCTCGACATAATCGCGCGCACGGTCGGCGAGCTTTTCGAGATGCGTAGGCAACGATGTCTGTCGCGGGTCAAGGACCGGCGGGGGAGGGGAGGGGCCTTCATCCGGCCGCACCATCTCCATGACGACGTCGACAATGTCCGGCAGGTCATCGGCGTCAATCGCGTCGGTGGACACCATCAAATTACGGGCTTTGCCCATCCAGCCTCGTCCATTCTAATGTCGCAGCAATGCGATTCTTGCGAGCGAGGGTGCGGCCAAAGCGCGAAATTGTCCACCGCGAGCTGTGTGACGGAATCGCTGGGTTGCGCCCGGTCCGGTTAACGCCACCGGGGGTGGTCTCTCTCCTTGTCTTCGTGTTCAACATCCCTTATATTTCGTTCAACAGACGGAGATCTCAAGATGACCACACGTGGCGCAGCGACAGCCGCAAGCGAGGAGCGGATCGCCCACACCCGCAACCGTTTGGTGCTTGAGCAGGCGAGGGCGGTCGGCCTGCTTGGCGCGGCCAAGAACACCCGCCTTTCCGGCAGAGTGCCGTCGGAATTGATCAAGGCGGCAAAGAAGCGCGCCCACGTGACCTCCGACACCGAACTGCTTGAGCTCGCCTTGTCGCGGCTCGCCCTCGAGGATGATTTCGGCGCCCGGCTCGTCGGCCGCAAGGGCAGCATCTCCGCGGACATCGATCTTGGCATTTGATCTAGGCGGCGCACTGCGGTCCCTAAAACCACAGCGGCGGAGCGCTGGGCTGGAACGGCGACCAGATTCCGCCCTGTCCTGGGCAGGTGACCAGCCGCCTGTCGGCGGCGTATTGCTCCTCGACACCAGCGTCTATCTGGATGTCCTGCAGGGACGTACGCCCGAAGCGGTCGATAACCTTCTGACGTATCGGCTCTGTCACCACTCGGCCGTCTGCCTTGCCGAGCTCAGCCACGTGTTCGGCCGGCTCGACCCGGCGCACCCGACGACGAAGTCGGTCCTGGGAGCCGTTGCGGATACAATCGAGGATATTCCGGCGCACCGGCTGCATGCACCCGACGCCACCGCTTGGGGACACGCCGGCATGCTGGCTGGCCTGTTGTTCCGGCTGAGCCATCTGCCAAAAGGGAAGGGGCATGAACGCCGTTTCCTCAACGATGCGCTGATCTTTCACCAGGCCGGTATGCTCGGGGCGACGGTCCTGACCGGCAATGTTGGCGATTTCGATTACCTCAGCCAGCTTGTTCCGTCGGTGCGGGTGATCTTCTACCGGACAGCGCCAGGTTTGCGCCCGCAGGCTTAAAAGCGTCAGTGGGATGCACCAGCGCTATCGTTGCCGTTCCAGCAAAGACCGTCGCGCTGTGGGATGGTCCGGAGGGTCGCTGGGCGTGAATTTTGGGCTTCTGCTCGACGAAAACGGCCATTTGTCCCCTAGAGACCAGAACGAACGATAATGCAAGATTATCGGTCGTTTCTATCCATCGACAGGCTGTGCGTTTTGGCGCGAAAATCATGGCGCAAAGCGCACGGACGCTTTACCCTCCAAAACCATGATTCGCCTTGATCCCGCGATTGCCAGCCCCGCCGCGCCGCCGACCGTGCCGGTCTGGGCGCTCGCGCCCGGCCGTAACGCTTGCGAGATCGACGCCGCCTTCCAGGCC
>NZ_AYWR01000042.1:0-23266 GCF_000502935.1 Mesorhizobium sp. LNHC221B00
CGCCGGGTCGGCGCCGCCGTTGGCGAGAGGCGGAGCCGCGGCCGGCCCGAAGCTGAAATCGTCATCCAAGCTTGTCGGCTTCGCCGGATGGCCGGACGCATCGTTGCGCGAAGCCATTTCGCCGAACCCGAACGGATCCGACCGACTTGGAGCAGCGACATTACCGGATTGCGACGTCGCCACCGGGTCGAGGCTGAACGGGTCATCAAAGGCAGGCGAACTGCGTTGGCTCGATGCGCGGTCATAAGCCCCCGGAACAGGCTGCTCGAACGGGTTCGGCAAGTCCGCCGGGCGTGGCGGACGCGGTTCTTCTTCGACCTTGGCCGAGAAGAAGTCGTCGCCGCCGATGCTGGCAGGCGTTCGCGCTCCCGGCGACGACCACGCAGGCGTGGGATGGCCAGCGACAGGGGCTGGGCCGACCGACGTCGGGTTCGCTTTGGATTGGACCTCGACGTGGAAGACATAGTCGCCCATGCGCAGCCGCATGCCGCTCTGCAGCCGCATCGACCTGCCAGGACCCAGTGGGCTGTCGGAGTCATCGACGAACAATCCGCTGCTCGACGTGTCGGTAACGAAATAGCCATCCCGGTCGCCGCTGATCTTGCAATGCGCGCGCGAGACGAACATGTCCGGGTCGTCGATCTGCCAGCCGGCATCGGCGCTGCGTCCGATCACCAATTCGCCGTCGTCAAGCCGGGTCTGCCTGACCACTTGCGAGCGCGGGCCTTGTTCCAGCGTCAGCAGCAGGCTCATACGGCCGCCTCCGCCATTTCCGGCCGCCAGCCGACGATGGTGTGCAACCTGAGATCGTCGGCGTCACCCTTGTCGGCGGGACGCGCCAGCCAAGCCGTGCGGCCAAGCTGGACAGTCCCGACCCGTGGCGGCGGCACGGCGTAGCGCGCGAGCACGATGCGCAAATCGACGTCGAGCGTCTCGCCGATCATGTCGCGCACCGCCTTCTTGAACAGGCTAAGACGTCGTTCGCCGGGCAGGAACGACCTGAAGTCGTCGAAGCTCAGCGGACCGACGCGCAATTCGATCCTGCTTTGACGGCTGAACACCCGTGGCCCGATCGTCGCCCCGCGATCGAGCCCGGCATGGGTCTTGCCGAGACGCGTCTGCAGTGCCTTCGGTATGGTGATCCAGGTGGCGACGAATTCCTTGATCTGCACTGGCACCTTGAAGGCGGTGGCGAGAAACAGCGTCAGCCGCTCGACGCCGTCGGCCTGGCTGGCGAGCGATCCAGCCTGCCGCAGCCGCACGGCGTCGAGTTCGGGATCCTGCGTGCCGGGAAGACCGATCCCGGACATTGCCTCCAGCATGGCGCGAACACGCCCGCCGACCGACCGCTCGGCCTGCACCGCCGGGTGCGCGTCAGCCCAGGCGCGATAGTAAAGGGCTATCATGCGGTGCTGCAGGATGTTGACGAAATCCACGAAGGTCGTGTCGCTGGTCTGCTCGGCATCGGCCCCGATGAACCAGCGCTGCGACAGCCGGTCGAGCACCCAGCGTGTCAGATGCAATGGCATCGGTCCTTCCGGTCCAAGCAGCCCGAGATTGGCGACGGTAACACAGGCAGGGGCCATCTGCCCCGCGTCCTGGAGCTTGACGACGTCGCGGGCCGAGAAGCTCAGGCGCACATGCTGGCCAAGTCTTGCCGGCTCGAGGTCGGCGGTTCCGGAATGGCCGAACAACCCACCGCGTTGCTCCAGGCGCCGCAGCAGCTCAAAAAAGTCGGAGCTCTCCAGCAACGGCGCGGCCGCAACCGTTGCGGGCTCCGCTAGATCAGGTAGCGATTGCCGGGCGTCATCGGCCATGGCACATCCTCCTGCTTCTGCAGCAACCGCGTGCGGGTCCGCACAAATCCGTTTATTCCTGCATGACGAGCGAACAGCCGCGAAAGCAGGGCCGAAAGCAGCAGCGAACTTTGCCCCGCCAGCACGGACTGGTCGACATGCAACGTCACCTCGGTGCCGCGTCCAAAACACATTGGCCCGTCGATCTGGAGCCGCTCGACCACCGGCCGTGAGTCGATGCGCACGATCGAATGCACGTTGCGGGCGAGGCTGGGATCGCCTCGATCGGCATAGAGGTCGAGCAAGGCATGCAGCGGATCGACGCCACGGCCTTCGTGGGCAAGGCTGAGGAAGTTGAGAGAGAGCTGCGCCACCAGCCGCCAGGCGAGATTGTCGGCGCGGGATTCGCCGGCCGCGCTGGCAGGGAGGGATGCCGGGATTGCCGGCTGCGGCGCCCGCAGCGCTCCAAGCAAGCGCACCGCTTCGACCGGATCGGCCGTCTCCAGCGTCAGCGTCGGTGTGTCGTCCAGAATTGCCAGGTCGCGGTTGGTGCACAGCGCCGTGATGTCGAGACGCTTTAGCGGCCGGTTCGGGAAGCTTCCCGCCGGCCGCGAGACGGCGATGAAGACATCGTCGCCCGTGTAGGAGGTGCGGGTCAGGCCCTCGCGCCGCTCGTCTTCGGTGGCGCGGCGCGGACGTCGCTCGGTCGAATAGACCCAGCCGCTGCCGCGGTTCTGCCCCAGGCTGAACAATTCGGGAATTGTGGCCTCGCCGCTCTCGGCGTCGGCGTCCTCAACCCGGGTGACCCGGAAGATCTCGAAATCCCGCGCCCGGGTGCGGTCGGCGTGCAGCACCTGACGCGTTTTGCGTGGATCGATCTCGATGACGTTGCATTCGCGTTCGAAGAGATTGATGACCGGTGTCACGAACAGTTCGAAGTCGGCGACCGTCACATCGGCGAGTTCGGGCACCGGACGCCGGAAAAGGAAGATGATCTCGATTGCCGCATCGCACTTGCGCACCACCGGCTGAAGGCCGGCGGCCCGCACATAATGGAAGCGCTCCGGGATCATGAAATATTCTCGCAGCAGCCGGTATCCCTCGAAGGTCGGACGGGTGCGCGGCATCAGCGCTTCGTCGTCGCGGATGCCGATCATTTCAGGCTCGGGCAGCGCCGTCAGGGGGGTTGTCTTGCCTTGCGCCCGCGCGCCGAGAGCCGAGCACGCGCCGAAGATTGCATCGAAAAGCAGGGGCGCCCTGGCACGCCCGGCGAGATAGAGGTCGAGACGGTCGAGCGACAGTTCGCTCAGCTTGCCCTTCCCCGTCCGGGCTAGGGTGACGCGAAACGCCGCCTCGCCGCGCGCGTCGCCGATCGGCGCGATTCCAGCGGCGGCGAGCGCGCTGCGATCCTGGAAATAGCTGACCGAGGTGATAGCGATCGGCCACAACGTGACCTCCTGCGCGGTGGTGAAGGTCGAGCGCGTCGAAAGCCCCGGATTGAGGCCTGAGACCAGTCGTGTGCCGCGCGCGACGGCGTGGCCGGCAATCATCGACTGCACCTGCTGGCCGGGTTTCAGCACAGCCATCGCCGTAGCCGGCGCCGGCGTCACTAGATCGGGGTAAAGCACATCGAGCACGGCGCGCGAGAAGCGCGAGCGCTCCGCGTCGACCTTCAGACGGGTGCGCGCGGCCAGGAAGGCCACGCCGTCCAGCAGCCGTTCCACATAGGGATCGGGACATGGGACCGTGTCGAGGGAAAGATTGCGCGCGACCGCCGGATGCATGTCTGCGAATTCCGCGGCCAACGCCCGGATATGGGTCAGTTCTTCTTCGTAATACTCCAGGAAGACCCGATCCATCTCAGGTCTCCCGGAATTCTGTTCGTGCCAGGCCGTTGTCGAGATTGATCGTGGTGCGCAGCCGCATACGCTCCGGTGTCGGGGCCATGATCAGCACCGCGTCGATCTCGATCTTGAGGCCGACGGTTTTGTCTCCGAGCGTGACGTTGACGGTTGTGGCGCTCTCCTTCAGGCGCGGCTCGAAGGTGGCAAGCACCGCGCGGATTTCACGCGCCAGCACATCGCGGTCGAAATCCCGCGAGGAGCGGCCGGAAAAGGACGGAACGCCATAATTGACCACGCTGCGGCGCACCTCCGGAAAATCGGCGAGGGACGGCAGTTCGTCCAGGGGCTGCTCGTGCTCGGCATCGGAAAGCATCGGTATGGATTCGAAGCGCTCGGTATTGAACAGGGCCTCGATGTCGCGCCGCACGGCTTCCCTCAGCACGCGTGCCGAAACCACCACGCCTCGGCTTTCGATCTCGGCGCGATACTCGGTCTGGAAGACCAGCCGGTGTAAGCGCCGTCTCTGCTCAGGCGTGAGTTCGTCGTCGGTATCGATGGCGCGTGCGCTGCCGCCAAGGAGAGCCTCGACGCGTTCCGCGCCGAGTTCTTCATCCAACTGGCGGCGTAGTCCATCGATCTCAGACGCCAGCCCCGGCAAGTCGTTGACAAGGCGGTCCCAGAACGAGGGCTGGACCGCCTCGCGCTTTGTCCGCGAACTGCCGGCAAGCTGCGACTTGGCGACAGGCCGCCTAGCCTCACTTGCCGACATAGACGTCCATTTCGATCTCGTCGTCCTTGTCGTAGACGAACTTGATCTTCTTGTAGGCGAAGCTGACTTCTTCCTCGATGAGATCGGCCTCGTCGGGGGCCTGCCGCATATCGTATTCCATGACCGAGGCGTCGGTGAGCGTCACGACCAGATAGTCGCTGGTCTCGCCGTCAATGGTGCGACGTGCCGAGAACACCACCTCGTCAAGCGCCTTGTTCTCAAACAGCGCCTTCTTCAGGTATGGCGACGACTTGTCGTAGTGCTTGATGAATTTGATCATTCCCATCGACACGCGGCCACGTCGCGACAGCGAATTCGGGTCGTAGGGCGCGATCATCTTGTAGTCGACGCCATGCACTTCGATCTCGTCTTCATGGCCGTCGCGCTTGCTCGGGCCCTTGATGTCCGGAACTTTCAAAAAACCGTCGATCTTCATCGAAGGAGCATCGCTTCTCTCTGTGGTCGGCATTGTCTTTCTCCACCGCTTTCAAACGAAACAAGATGACTTCGCTGCGACTTCACCCCTTCACCGACGGCAGTTCCGATACCAGCCGGAGGGAAGCATTGATGCCTTCCAGCTGGTAGTGCGGACGCAGGTAGAAACGGGCATTGTAGTAACCGAGCCGGCCTTCGACGCTGTCGACCTGAACCTCGGCCGCGGCAAGCGGACGCTTGGCCCGCGCCTTGTCGTCGGCGAAGGCCGGATTGGCCAGCACGTACCGGTTGATCCATTCGGTCAACCAGATCTCCATATCGGTGCGTTCCTTGAACGAGCCGATCTTGTCGCGCGCGATCGCCTTGAGGTAATGCGCGAAACGCGACACCGGGAAGAGGTAGGGCAGGTTGGCGCTGAGCCGTTCGTTCGACTGGGCGTCGGGGTCGACCAGACGCCCGGCGCGCGTCTCGTCATCCTGGAGCGAGTGCGCCCCGATGAACGCTGCGAGATCGGTGTTCTTGCGGTGCAAGATTGGCATCAGGCCGAGCTTCGCCAATTCCGCCTCGCGCCGGTCGTCGATGGCGACCTCGGTCGGGCATTTCATTGCGATCGACCCGTCGTCCGTCGGGAAAGCGTGCACCGGCAGGTTAAGCACCGTGCCGCCATTCTCGACGCCGCGGATCTGCGTTCCCCAGCCATAGAGCTTGTGGCTGCGGTTGATGTTGACGCCCATCGGGAAGGCGGCATTCATCCAGACATATTTGTTGTGGTCGCCGCCGACCTCTTCCTCGAAAGTGAAACCCTTTACCGGGACCGTTTCCGAGCCGTAGGGCAGGCGCGCCAGCACGCGCGGCATGGTGAGCCCGATATAGCGGGCGTCCTCGCTCTCGCGCAGCGACTGCCATGAGGCATAGGCCGGGTTGTTCACGATCATTTGCAGGTCTTGCGGGTTCGGCAGTTCCTGCCAGCTGTCCATGCGGAACAGCCGCGGCGAGGCGGCGGCGATGAATGGCGTATGCGCCGAGGCACAGACACCCGAGATGTTGCGCAGCAGGCCGACGTCGCGCGGATGGTTGGAGAACTCGTAGGCGCCGATGATGCAGCCGATCGGCTCACCGCCCAGCATCGAATACTCGTCCGTGTAGACTTTTTTGAAGATCGGGCTCTGGTCCCACATCTGGCCTTCATAGTCTTCCAGCGTGTCGGCCAACTGCTCCTTGGAGATGTTCATCACCCGGATCTTCAGCTTGGTATCGGTCTCGGTGTTGTTGATGAGATACCAAAGGCCTCGCCAGGTGCCTTCCATCTCCCGCACTTCGGGGGCATGCAGGATCTCGTTGACCTGCGTCGTCAGCATCTTGTCTATGCCCGCGATCAGCGACTTGACCGACTTGATCGCGTTGGACGAGATGGTCGTCGTCTCGGAGCGGGATTGAGCGGCCAGCGCCAGGTTGCGCACCAACTGCTGCAGTTTCTCGCTGTCGTCCTTCTTGACCTTAAAGTCCTTTTCAAGAAGGCCGCTGAATTCGCCAAGATCGATGGCTTCGGCCTCGGCGGTAGCCGCTGCGGTCTTTTGCTGTTCGGCCATGACTTACTCCTCGCCCTTGCCGTCAGAAATCGCCTGGCCGGCGATCTTGCTCAGCAGCGGCTCGTTGTTCAGAAGCTGCGCGATGCGCTTTTCGGCATCCACCCGGCCATCCATGAAGCCCAGCAGTTCCTCGAGTTGACGCCGCATCTTGAGGATCTCGGCCAGTTGCGGCACCTGCTCGGCGATCTTGTCGGGCGCGAAATCACCCATTTTGGAGAATGTCAGATCGATCGCCAATTCCTCGTCCCGCTCGGCGCCCTCGGCTTGCGGCAACGTGTTCTTCACGCGCGCCTTCACGCGTGGTCCCATTGCTTCCATGAATTTGGGGAAGCGATTGGCGTCGGTTTCGACGAAATTGCGGTCCAGAACCGACTTCGACGCTTCCTTGGTCTGCGAGGCGCCCGAAAGGTCGGCCATGACAGCCATGACGAACGGCAACTCGATCGTCGTGGGGCTGCCGTAGGTTTCGACGTCGTAGGCGATCTGCACGCGCGGGGCGCGGTTTCTTTCGATGACCTTGGCTTTGCTCTCTGCTGGCATGCTTGTTACCTTTCATCCTTCTGGGCCGGCTTCTTGGGATCGGCGACACCGGCAAGCAGCCGGAATTCCTTCAGCCCCGACGGGGCGAGATCTTCCATCAGTTCCACGAAATCCATGTGCACCATCCTGCGCACCCGCCGGGCGAGATGCGGGATGGGACTGGACGGTTCGGTGCGGTCGTAGAAGGCGACCACGAGATCGAGGCATTTGACGACCTCGTCGCGCGAGTTGATCCGGTCAGGCAGGCCGGCACCGGGTTCCACAGAGCTTGCCACAGTTGCCATCGTCTCGGCTCCATGACGGTTTTGGGTGGGCGTCGATGCCGGTTGAGCCGGCTGTGGGGCAGGTTTTGCTGCGCCGTTGGCCCTGGCGCCGGCGCTGGAATTCCGCTCCAGCGTGGTCAGCAGGCGCTGCAGGAACTTCTTCAAATCCGGAACCGCCGCGCCGTTGCCGTCGATACGGGCATTGAGAGCGGTATCCACTGCCTCCAGCGCCGCAATCGCGGCGCGCGCATCGGCCAAAATTGTCGTGACAGCGTCCGCGGCCTGATCGACCTGCGCCGCGCATCCCGTGCGCACCCGGTTCAGCAACTGGTTGTGGGCGGCCGTCAGCGCCGCCTTTTCGGCGGTTCCCAGGCCAGAGGCAGCTTCCTGGAGCATGATGCGCTCGTCGAGCGCTGCCTGTTCCAGGTCTCGCCCGCTGATCGGCCCGAGGGCGCGCGGTGAGAAGAAGACGGTCTGCCGCAGGTTTGCCAGCAGACCTTCCTGGCCGTTCTGGAGGTCGAGCAGCGCATTGACGCGCCGCAGCGCCGCGTCGCGGGGCGTGGCACTCGTGCGCAAAGCCGGATGCATGGTGTCCCAATACTGGTCGAAAGTCTTTGCGATCAGGGTCAGTCCCTGGGTGAGGCCGGCAAGCTTCTCTTCATTGGCCAGCGCGCGCGTGACGATGACCAGAAGGCGCAAATCCCGGCCGCGCGACCGCAATTCTTCCGATTTGTCGAGGACGGCAGCCCAGTCGACCGAGCTGGTTGACTGCGAAGCCTTGTTGCCGCCGTCGTGCACGACCTTGAGCTGGGCTTCCGTGAGCCGCTCCAGCTCATGAAAAGCCGGGTCGTTGCGCAAATCCTCTCCCGACGGGTTCGTACCGTCCAGAGGCTTCAGCCAGAGTGCGAGATCAATCACACCTACCCCCAGCAAAGGGCCCTGTGACCCAAGTGACGTGACGTTATCATCGGTGCCATGCCACGACAATTGAGCACTTCTTCAAAAACTAACAGAAGCTGAATGCTCCAGTTTTCTTTCAACCAAACCCATTGCGCGATTGGCGGGCCGCGAACGGGAAGTGGCCCGCAAGGTTCGGACCGCAATCCACGTTTATGGCAGGAGTTTGCAGGGCTTGTGTAACAACGCGGTGCCGCCCAAACAGGGCCGGAGGGCCTCGTTCGGCACACGGCTTTGTAAAGCAGACGCTTCTATGGCAGGGTAGGGGCAGCAGATTTCGGGGGCAGGTTCAAATGGAACAGCGCCGATCGTCGCAGAGTTTCAAGCGCAAAGAGCTCGTTGCAAAGCTCAATCCCACGGGGATGCGCGCCTTCAAGGCCGCCGCGGACACGGCCAAGCTGCGCGGCAATCCCTATGTCGAGCTCGTCCATTTCGTCCAGCAACTGGTGCTGTCCGAGCGCTCAGATGTGCAGATGATCGTCGCCGATGCCGGGCTGGATGCCAGCCGGCTGACGGCCGATATGACCCGCGCCATCGACAAGCTGCCCTACGGTGCGACCTCGGTGGAGGAATTCTCCGATCACATCTTTCACGCCATACAGGAAGGCTGGAGCCTGGCCACGCTGGAATTCGGTGTCGAGGAGGTGCGCAGCGCGCACATTCTTCTCGCCTGCCTGAAGATACCTGTGCTGGAAGGGCTGGTTTCGAAAATCAGCGCCGAATTCGACAAGATCGATGCCGACGGGGTCATTGCCCGCTTCGCCGACCTCACCGAGGGCTCGCTCGAAGCCAACTCACCTCCGGCCGCGGCTGCGGCCGAAACACCGATGAAACGCGGCCCGGGCGGGGATTCGGCACTCGCCAAATACGCCACCGATCTGACCCAGCGCGCCCGCGACGGCAAGATCGATCCGGTCGTCGGCCGCGATCCTGAAATCCGCCAGATTGTCGATATCCTGATGCGGCGTCGGCAAAACAACCCGATTCTGACCGGCGAGGCGGGTGTCGGCAAGACGGCGGTCGTCGAGGGCTTTGGCTTGCGCATCGCGCAGGGCGACGTGCCGCCGACGCTTCAGAATGTCAGCGTACGCATGCTCGATGTCGGGCTGATGCAGGCGGGCGCCAGCGTTAAGGGCGAGTTCGAAAAGCGGCTGAAGGCTGTCATCGACGAGGTCCAGGCCTCGGAGACGCCGATCATCCTCTTCATCGACGAGGCGCACACGCTGATCGGCGCCGGCGGCGCGGCGGGAACCGGCGATGCGGCCAATCTCCTCAAGCCCGCGCTCGCGCGCGGCGAGCTTCGCACCATCGCCGCCACGACCTGGGCCGAATACAAGCAACATATCGAGAAGGATCCGGCGCTGACCCGTCGATTCCAGGTGGTTAAGATCGACGAGCCTTCCGAAACGGTGGCCGTGCTGATGTTACGTGGTGTCGCCGGTGTTCTTGAGCAGCACCACAAGGTGCAGATCCTTGACGAGGCGATCGAAGCCGCCGTTTCGCTCTCGCACCGCTACATTCCGGCCAGGCAACTGCCGGACAAGGCGGTTAGCCTGCTCGACACAGCCTGCGCCCGCGTTGCCGTATCGCAGCACGCCACGCCGGCGGAGGTGGAGGACATTCTGCGCCGACGCCAGGCGCTCGAGGTCGAGGAAGGCATCATTGGCCGCGAAGCAGCGATCGGCATCGAAGTGGCCGACAGACAGGCTCGCGTGCAGGCCGGGTTGGCGGAAACCGAGACCATGCTTGTGGCAACGCAAGCGCGCTGGGATCGGGAGAAGGCGCTGGTCGCCCAGATTCTCGACCTGCGCGCCAAACTGCGTGGCGAGGGCATGCCGCTTGACGCGGTGCATGGCGGGGAAGCTGCTCCGGACGAGGCTGTCGCCGTGCCTGCTGCAGAGTTTCATGAAAGCAAGGCAGCCGGGGGCCAAACGCCGGAACCCATGACGGCTGAACCCAAGGGCCCGAAGACCAAGCCCGGGAAAGCAAAGGCGGCAAAAATGGAGGCCGTCGCAGCGCAGGAGCGTGTCGCTGTGCCGGATTCCACTGCTGATCTGGCACGGCTGCGTGCATTGATGGCGGAACTTGCCGAGGCGCAGGGCGAGACCCCGCTGATCCTGCCGTCGGTCGATCGCAACGCCGTGGCTGCTGTTGTCCAGGACTGGACAGGCATCCCGACGGGACGGATGCTGTCCAGCCAGACCGAGAAGGCGCTCAAACTGGCCGCCGCCTTGTCCGAGCGCGTTGTCGGTCAGGACCATGCGATGGAGATGATCGCGAGACGTGTGCAGACCAGCCGCGCCGGCCTCGGCGCGCCGGAGAAGCCGGTCGGCGTGTTCCTGCTTTGCGGCCCCTCAGGCGTGGGCAAGACCGAGACGGCCTTGGCGCTTGCCGAAACGCTTTATGGCGGCGAGCAGAACCTGATTTCGATCAACATGTCCGAATTCCAGGAGGCCCACACGGTCTCGACGCTGAAGGGCGCGCCACCCGGTTATGTCGGCTATGGCAAAGGCGGCATCCTGACCGAGGCCGTGCGGCGCAAGCCCTATTCGGTAATCCTGCTCGACGAGGTTGAGAAGGCGCATCCGGACGTACACGAGATCTTCTTCCAGGTCTTCGACAAGGGCATGATGGATGACAGCGAAGGCCGCCGGATCGACTTCAAGAACACGCTAATCCTGCTCACCTCGAATGTCGGCTCCGAGGTTATCATGGACCGCACGAAGAGCGGCACCTTGCGCACCGGCATGGACGATCTGGACACCGCCTTGCGCGGTCCGCTGCTTAAAGTGTTCCCGGCCGCTTTCCTCGGTCGCGTGGTGACAATTCCCTACCATCCGCTTTCGGACGCGATGATCGAGGCGATCACCAGGCACCAGTTCGGCAAGATCGCGCGGCGCCTCAAAGCAACAAACGATGCCGAGCTGGTGATCGGCGACGGCGTGATGGACATGGTCAAGGCGCGCTGCACCGAGATCGAATCCGGCGGACGCATGATTGACGCCATCCTCACCAACACGCTGCTGCCGGAACTCAGCCGCGGCGTGCTCAATCGCTCGCTGGAGGGCAAGAAGATGACAAAGGTTACCGTCGGTGCCTCGTCGGAAGGATTTACCTACTCTTTCGAATAGAGCTCGTTGGCGAATTGAGCTCGTTGGGCCGCTCGTGCCTTAGCAGCGGCCAAAACGCATTCCTGCGACTCGCTAATCCAATCATCGGCGTAACGGCACTGGCGACAGGCACTGTGGGACGACAGGGAACGATACGGTCAAATGTCTGATTTTGACCCACGAAAAAGCCAATTCATGTCGGCTCGCCTCGTACCGGAGAAGACCCGCCACCGAGTTTAGGCGGACTTTCCGGCTACTTCCCGGCAAGTCACTCCCGCTCAGATTTGACCTCACATGGCCTGCCGGGCGCACGCAATCCAGGCATTATCCTGTGTCAGTCGCAAGGGAACCGATGGCCAGGGTGGCTCCCCCAGCGTCCGTGAAAACCACTCCTGCTTCCTCGAATGCTTGTCGTATCGCAGCCATTTTGTTCGATTTTGGTGTCCTGAGTCCATTCTCGAAATCGCGTATCATTCCCTCGCTCACGCCGCATCTCGACGTGCACGATGTTCGCGGCCCCGGCAAAGGCCAGATGCCAGGCAAATTCCGCCGTCACACGCGGCCGGGGAACATTTCCTCTTGCTTGACGTTTTGCGCCACCCTCGTACAGCAAGGATGGCCATGCATAGTCGCAAACCGGTGATGGCCGCGCTCGTCAAAGAGATCGACGCGGTCCGCCTCAGCATCTCGCTGCTTCAAATCGATCAATACAGAGACGCACGACCCGGGAGAAGCGCATGGCGTTCCGGCTATGAGCTGAACGCCCAAAAGGCCCGCCTCGCTCGCCTGGAGACGGTGCTCGCGAGCTATCCGTCGGCACCGGCAGCCCGGAGATTGGAACATCAACAGAGTGAGTGACAAGCAACGCGGCAACGTTTCTATGGAAAACGGCATGGGAGGCAGGCGCAACCACAAAGTGGAGGTTCTGGGCGACGGGTGCTCAGCTCCTCTCGGCCAGGAAATGTGCTGGCCGATTTTGACCGAGTGCCAGAACCGCACGCCTGCCACAAGCCCGTTAAGGGCCACCCGAATCCGCATTCGGCGGCCTCAGGCGGAAACGCGCCTTGTTGCGCCCGTTATGAGATTCTCGATCTCTTGCTTGGGCACGGGCCTGGACAGCAAGAATCCCTGTAGCTGGTCACAGCCGAGTTTGCGCAGAAAATCGCATTGGCTGTCAGTCTCCACACCTTCCGCCGTGGTGCTGAGGCCAGTGGCGCGGGCCAGGTCAATTATCGCCTGAACAATAGCCTCGTCTCCATTTGAGTGACCAAAGCCCTGCACAAAGCTTCGGTCGATCTTAATCCGGTCGACTTCCAGGGTCTGCAGGCGCCAAGGACGGCTCCGACGAAACCGAACGCCTCCGCAGAGATTTGGGACGACAGGTGAAGGAGGAGACGAACTTGCCCGGGCGGTGATCGGCCTGACAGGGTGAATAGTTCGCTGGAATGCATACGAGCCCTGGCCGGCTTGGGTGGGCATGCTGGTCGCCCGAGCAGGTCATATTCATTTTTACTAAAACTCCAGGAACCGATTGCTGCTATCCGATTTGACTCCGGTCAGGGAGTCGCAAGTGCATGCGTAAACCGGAAGGCCAACTCGCCTTTCATCGCGTTCCAATCGCCAATGCTGGTTCTAAACACGCCCGAGGAGGCCGACTGGCTGCATGAAATCAAATATGACGGCTACCGGACGGAGCTTGTCGTCGAGGGCAGGCAGGCGCGCGCATTTACCCGCCGGGGCTACGACTGGTCGCACCGCTACAAGCGGATTGTTCAGGCGGCGGCGCAGCTGCCCGTCAAATCCGCGATCCTCGATGGCGAAGCCGTTGTTCTGGGCAGCACCGGCCTGCCGGATTTTCAAGCTCTTGAGCGGGAACTGGGGAATGCGAACTCGCATAGGGCAGGGTGGTCGTTGGGCTGCTTGTTGATGACGCTCGAATTCACCTCGCGGCCGACGCGATTGAACTGCAACTGATCGTCGATGTCGTGGCTTAGGATGTCCTTCAAGCTGTCCTTCGGCGTCGCCGGATCCAGCCATTCGTCATAGTAGGCCCGGTCCAGGATGAGCGGCTGCCGATCGTGCAGGTTCTGCATCACCTTGCCGGCCGGCTCGGTAATGATCGTGCAACTGGTGATCTCGAGATTGGAATTATAAGCCCAGAGTCCGGCGAACGAGAACGGCGCATGTCCGGGCAGATAGATATGCCATGGGTCTTTCTTGCCGTCCGCCGGCGAAATGGTCCATTCGTAGAAGCCGTCGGCGGGGATCAGGCAGCGCTTGGACTTGAACGCATCCCGGAAGGCCAGCGCTGTGTCGATGCCTTCGATCCTGGCGTTGAACATCGCCGCCTTGGGCATCTCCTTTGCCCAGAACGGCACCAGCCACCCTCGACCAGTGCGCAGCTTGTGATTGCCGTCGTCACCAGCCGTGACGAAAGGGACTTCATCAGTAGGCGCGATGTTGTAGCGGGGCGCATCATTGCGGCCGATTTCTGCCGGTGCGGTTAGCCGGTAGAGGCGATGGATCTCCGACCAGGTTAGATATCTCGTGTAGCGACCGCACATGCCTCAATCGACCAATTCGAGAAGAAGATGGTTTTCCGGCACTACATCCGCAGGCCAATCGGCACAGCACGCGGCAATCGCGGCCTTGTTGGCCTCCATCCAGACAGCAGCTGCTCCGTCCTCTTCCGCAGTGGGTTCTTCATCTGGGGCAAAGCTGGCATCATCCCAGCCCTCCAGCGCAAACACACCATAGGCCGCTTGTTCGGCCGAGATACCGGCTGTGGCAAACACAGCCTCGGCCGCCTCGATGCCGCGCTCGCGCTCTTCCGGCGAAGCGTTCTCGATCTCCAAGCGAAGCCGCATTGCTCGCCTCCCTGTGGCTATCCTGCTAACAGTGAACGAAATGAGAACAAAAGAGTCAAGCACCTCTAGACCCGGCAGGAATATGTTCCTTATTCCTGTCCATATCTGAGCAGGAAAGGGCCATGGGAAAGCGCCAAAACGCGCCGGATGGCGAAGCTATGTCGGATTTGGAATTGGTGGCTCATCAGGCACTTGCTGCTGCCGACGGAGATGCTGTGGTTGCCTTGCTTAATGTGCTGGCCAGATGCGCCCGGCTCGAGCGCGACCTGGCGCTGTCGCGAGGGGCGGTCTCGAACGGCTTTTCCCGTGGCTGGCACAAGGCGTGTTCTTGATATGGTGGACACAGCCGAAGACAATTTCCGGATCGAGGTCTGGGATAGCGAGGAGAAGACGCACCTCGAAACGATCTGTCGATCACCCGATGCAATGGTCAGCCAGGCGGCATTGCAGGCGGCGATACGTCGTCGGCCGGGCATGCTGCTGATCCACTACAACAGCCGTCACATTATGGAAAACGCCAGGCGAGGTGAAGATCCTTCCTCAGACGATCATCAACGGCAGCATCCATGCAGGACTGGACGTCGCCCTTGACGACCTCCGCGAATGGCACACGTTGCGAGCTTGGTGCAAGAACTGTTCACATCATGCCGAGGTGAAGCCGGCAGGGCTGATCCGCAGATATGGCAAGGGTGCGCTGTTCTGCAGTGTCGAAAGAGCGCTGTTCTGCACGAATTGCGACAGGGGCGGACCCGTCAGGCTGGAAATTCACAAGCTGCCGCGAAACTGAGAGGATTTGGAAAACGCACGACTTGATCGCCTTCTTGCAGACGAATGCCTCGCTGGTTCTGGCCAACCCGGTCGCATTTACAATCTTCGCAATCCTTTTCGGATCGGGAGGCTTTGCCGTGGGCCGCTATTTTCTGACCGAGCGCATCGCCAATCTGGAAAGCCGCATAGCGCGGCGTGACGACGAAATCGAGGCGCTGAAAAAGTGTCGCGACAAGACGGCAGCGCCGTCATTAGTCCCCGTCATCGGCACATCGGCACATCGGCAATCGGCGAGAACGAAGCAACATTATTGCTGGGAAAATGGCCGGACCGGCGTCAGCCAGGAACAGCATCGGCGCCATGGCGTCAACGTCGTGGCTAAGCTGTGGCTGGTGGGGCAGTCATCTTCTGGAGTTGTGACAGGCTCCTCTACACGAAACCGCAATTGAACGTTATCCGTCTCGCCGGCCGCGGTCAGGTGCCCGTCGAGGTTGGTGACGGAAGCGATCATCGTCCGGGCCTTCATCTCGCAATGTTAGCCAGACCCCGCAAGCGGCACCGCCATACTGGCCAACATCGCCAGTGTTAGAGGCTCGGCAAACAGAACCCAGCCCACAACATGGTGACCGGCGGGCTGTGGAGCGAACCCGAGAACGATCGGGCGTAAGGTGTAATAGAATTGAAACACACCGATGTGCCGGGTGACATGCGCGCGAAACGCTTTGGAGCGATCGTCTAGCTTCACCAGCGAGCCGAGGAGCGTCGCCGATGACACCCCGACCGGATTCGACTGTCCGGCACAGTTTTTGCCAAGTCGTCCTGATGCGGTTGACGACCACCGTCCGGTTCCAAGAGCGGCTGCTCGCGATCGACGAAGCTCGTCGAGCTTTGTTCCCGGTGCGAGACATGGCCAAGCAAGTGCCAAGCTTGTGGCGAGCCGTGGCTTTGTCGTGCATGGACTGGATCGTGCCGACATCCCTCCGCGTCCCTCCGCCCAGCTTATTGCGGTACCCCCGCCACTGGGGTATTTTAACAGCTGGTTGGGTGCGGCATCCATCGTGGGTGCGGCCCTGCCGCTTCGGCAGATCGTGAAGTCTTTAACAGACCAGGTGTCGCAAGCTGTATCCTGCAGCCGACAGGTCATCAGCAGTTAAGGATGAGTCATGCTGCGATATTGTGCGTTCATTGCGGCCCTGATCCTCGCGAGCTTCACGGCGTTCCAGGCTTGTGCCGATCGAAGGGTTGCCCTTGTCATCGGCAATTCCGAATACCGCGAGATTCCGGCCCTGAAGAATCCGGACAAGGATGCCGCGGACGTGGCGAACACCTTCCGGCTGGCCGGATTCGATGTGTTCGTCGCCAAAGACCTCACTAAGATCGAATTCGAAAAGCAGTTCCGCAATTACCTAGCGGCGGCGGACGGCGCCGATCTGGCGATCGTGTACTATTCCGGCCATGGCTTTCAGATCGGCGGTGAAAATTTCCTGATCCCGGTCGATGCATCGCTCAAGAACGCGGCCGACATTGAGGTCCAGGCCGTCAAGCTCGACGATGTGCTCCAGCAGTTGCGAGCGAAATCGAAGATCCAGGTGATCATCCTCGACGCCTGTCGCAACAATCCGTTTCCGCGCAAGGACTATTGGTTGCGAGACCAGCTGATCACTGCCGGCGACACCGGCCTTGCGCAGGTGAAAAGTTCGCTGAACACGCTGATCGCGTTCGCCACGGAGCCCGGCGCGGTCGCCTATGACGGGTCCGGCGACCTCAGTCC
Organism: Mesorhizobium sp. LNHC221B00; assembly: GCF_000502935.1. Lineage (NCBI taxonomy): Bacteria > Pseudomonadati > Pseudomonadota > Alphaproteobacteria > Hyphomicrobiales > Phyllobacteriaceae > Mesorhizobium > Mesorhizobium sp. LNHC221B00. The sequence continues at coordinate 16,710 of NZ_AYWR01000042.1, forward strand.
GTTTTCATCCGCCTTCTCGCGCCGCGCGCTGGCGCCGAACCAGGAGATACGCTCGGTCATGGCGGCCGTCCGCCGCGACGTGGTCGAGGCCACCAAAGGCGCGCAGGTTCCGTGGGAGAACTCCTCGCTGATCGATGAGGTGGTGCTGATGCGCCGCGCCAACCGGCCAGCCTTGCCGCCGCTGCTGGAAAAGACTGTGCCGTCGGGCGTCGGACCTGTCGCGCTCGACCTGCCGGTGCCGGTCGATGTCGATGGCGGCGCGGTCACCATCAGCATCGAAAGACCGCCGGCGCTGGGGCGTCTGATCCTCGACGGCAAGCCGGTCGCAACCGGCGAGCCGATCGAGGGCAAGGATCTGCCGCGGCTCGCGATGGACGTGCCGAAGGGCGCCGACGCCGAGGACCAGGTCGATATGCTGGCCTATGCCACCCATGACGCATGGGGCAGCGGATCGCAGGGTATCCTAGTGTTCCGGGTCAAGAACGGTGAGGGCGCGGAGGGCAAGCAGCTTGTGGCTTCGCTCGAGTCGGAGCAGAAGCAGGAGGTGCTGGAGCGCGGCATCCATATCGCCGGCGCCGCCGAGGCGATCGAGAACCGCGACGTCAACATTCCAGTCGGCGTCGGCCCGGTTCCGCTGAGGCTGGATTTCCCGACGAAGGATCCCGGGGTCAGCCTGAAGCTTGCGAGCTATCCAGCGACCGGGACGCTGTCCTTGCCGAACCGGACCTTGTCGCCACAATCGAGCCTGATGGCCGATGAAGTCGACCAGTTGCGCTACGAACCTCAGATCGGCGCAGTCAAACCATTGATAGTCGGCTTCGAAATCAGGGCCGACAACGACACGTCGCCCAAGGCGGCGACGATGAAACTCTCACCGAGCGTCGAGCCCTGCGACAGGGAGGCTGGCGAGCCTCTCGACCTGCAGGGCGTTGTCCCCGGCTTGTTGCCAAATGAGATCAGCAGCAACGCCGTGGATGTCTGCCGGGCGGCGGTGAAAGCATATCCGGACGTCGCCCGTTTCCGCTACGAGCTCGGGCGGGCATTGCTGGCGGCTGGCAAGATCGACGAGGCCAAGAAGGCTATCCAGGAGGCTGCCGACCGGGGGCATGTCCGCGCCGTGTTCGAACTCGGCTATATCGCTTCGTCCGGCATAGGAACGGCCGTGGACCCAAGCAAGGCCAACAGTTTCTATGCAAAGGCGTCCGACAAAGGGGATCCCTATGGAATGACCGCCTGGGGACGGGCCCTGTTCAATGGTCTCGGCGTCCAGCGCGAGACCGGCAAGGGTCTGGACCTGCTGCTCAAGGCAGCGGCCATGGGGCATACCTACGCCATGAACGATCTCGCCGCGATCTTCACCGAAGGCCGCAATGGCGTGCCCGCCGACCCATCTCGCGCCGTTGCCTTTCTCAAGGCGGGCGTCGAGCGCCAGGACATGTATTCGATGAATATTCTCGGACGCAGCTATCTCAGCGGACGTGGCGTCGACAAGAATACGAAGCAGGCGCAGGCCCTTTTCCAGAAGGCGATGGACCTTGGCCAGCCTTATGCGCCCGGCAGCCTTGGGCGCATGTATCGGGACGGGGTTGGCGTGACAAAGAACCTCGACGAAGCGCAGCGGCTTTTCGAGCTTGCGAGCGCCCGCGGAGACTATTCCGGCGCGTATGACCGCGCTGCTCTCGAAACGCAGAAAGGCGACAAATCCGACCAGGCCGTCGCGGTGCGCTATCTAGCGTTTGCGGCAGGGCTCGATCTTCGCAACGAGCTACCGAGCGCGCGGACAACTCTGGCGCAGTTCGGCTCGAAGTCGAAGACGGCTGCCTTGAAGCAGCTGCGCTCGGAACTCAAATCGAAAATCCCCGCGGGCGGCTCGGTAGACGATCAACTGATCCGGACGGCCAGAGCCGTCTGGGAGCAAGCCAATCCGCGTCGGGACCTGTTCTGATCAACAAGGAGGCAATTGTGGGCACGGCATTGAAGCAGGCGGTCATCGCAATATTGCTATCCTTTGCGGTTGCTGGGTGTACGACTGTGACGCCCAGGTTCGAGCCGGCGCCGACAACCAAACATCCTACCAAGCACGTTCGCGTGACGACCACGCCGAAGGTGATCAAGCAGAAGAAGGTGACTGCCAAGGAGCTGATCAAACCGGCCAAGAACGAAACCGTACCCGTCATTGTGCCAATAGGTGGTGGCGGCAATGGCGGCGGTGGTAATGGCGGGTGGTGACAACGTCCTCGACGCACGATGCTTTTCCGACGTGTGGTGACTGGTGCCACCTTTTTTGCATCCCGCTGGAACCGCTCGCCAAGCTAAGACAAGTGCTCTATGCTCCCGCCTCCTGCGGTATCGAGATAGGTTGTCCTGGCGAGGGCGTTCCATGTTCGAAGTCGTCGCACTCTGTCAAATAATGCGCGCGAAGGCAGTAGCCTGGAGCTTGGTCGTGGCCGCGCTGCTGGTCTTCGGATCGCAAACCGCGAGCGCCCAGCCGAACTGGACGCTCGATCCGTCCGCCTCGGTGCTCACCTATCAGTCGGTCAAGAAAAACACGATCGTCGAGACCAACAAGATCAGGAATATCACCGGCTCGCTCAGCGCTGCGGGTGATGCCAAGGTCAGCTTCGATCTCAATTCGGTCGACACGGGCGTCGACCTTCGCAATGTGCGCATGCGCTTCCTGTTCTTCGAAACATTCAAATATCCGACTGCCGAGCTGACGACGCGGGTGGACCCGGCCGCCTTTGCCGACTTGCCGGCCAAACGCCGGATCACGGCAACCTTGCCGTTCCGGCTGAGCCTGCATGGCGTCGACAAGGATCTGGAAGCGAGCGTCGTCGTTACCATGATCAGCGACATTCAGGTTTCTGTCGCGTCGGAGGCTCCCGTCGCCGTGCATGTCGAGGATTTCGGCCTGCTGCCGAACGTCGACAAGCTGCAGCAGGCCGCCAATGTGACGAACATCGTGCCGACCGCGTCGGTTTCCTTCGATTTCGTCTTCACCGCCGACGGTGGCAAGCCGGCCGCGGTGCAGACCGTCGCTGCCGGCGCCGCCGATGTCGGACCCGTGGCCACCGACGCCGCGAAGTCCAATTTCAGCGACGAGGAATGCCTCAACCGGTTTGCCGTGTTGTCCCGCACGGGCGCCATCTACTTTCGCCCCGCCAGCGCCCGGCTCGATGCCAAGAGCCGTCCTCTGCTCGCCGAAGTCGAAGGTGTCGTCGGCAAATGCCCGACCCTGAAGGTTGAGGTGTCGGGCTACACGGACTCGGATGGCTCGCCCGAGGCAAACAAGGTGCTCTCCGAACGGCGCGCGCAGGCGGTTGCCGATGCGTTGATCGCCGATGGCGTGCCGCGTCTTCAGATCAGTGCCGCCGGCCATGGCGAGGAGAGCCCGGTTGCCGCCAACGACACGCCGAAGAACAAGGCGCTCAACCGGCGGATCGAATTCTCCGCCATGAAACTCGCGAACTGAGGTCGGGGTGGGCTCCCGGATAATCGCGTTTTACGCAGTCTTACTTCGCGGCGCTGGCCTTGCCGCACTTGTCCTGCTTTTGACTTTGACGGCCGCCAGTGCCGAGCGCCGTGTCGCGCTGGTGCTCGGCAACTCGCAATATCAGCACGCCGCGCCGCTCGCCAATCCTGCGCGCGATGCCCAGGCGATGGCCGAGCGCCTGCAGAACCTTGGTTTCGAGGTGGTCTCCGGCTTCGACCTCACCAAGCAGCAGACGCAGACCACGGTCGCCCAGTTCGCCAAGCAGGTGCGCGGCGCTGATGTGGCGCTTTTCTTCTATGCCGGCCATGGCTTGCAGGTTTTGGGCAAGAACTACCTGCTTCCGGTGGATGCCGCGCTCGAGGATGAGACGTCGCTCGACTTTGAGGCCGTGTCGGTTGATTTCATTTTGCGCCAGATGTCTCGCGAGACAAGCATAAGGCTGGTGTTCCTGGACGCATGTCGGGACAATCCGCTGGCCGACGTGCTGGCAAAGACCGCCGGCATCAAGGGTGCAAGCAGTGGCCTCGCGGAAATTCCGATCGAGAATGGCGGCGCCGGAACGCTCGTCGCCTTCGCCGCCAGTCCCAACCAGCTCGCCTATGACGGGTCCGGCGAACACTCGCCCTTCACGACGGCATTGCTTCAGCACATCGGGGAATCCAATGTCTCCATTACCGAGGCGATGAACAGGGTGACCAGCGACGTCTTCAAGGCGACCGCCCGCAAGCAACGCCCCTGGATCAATGTCTCCTTGACCACCGAGGTCGTCCTGCACAAGGTCGATCTCAACGCGCCGCTGATCGTGGGCGAGGCAAGCACCCTGCAAGCTGAAGCCGGTTCCGAAACGCGCAACACCGACGCTTCGTCGGGCCAGAATGCCGACCAGCTTGCGCTTGATACCCTGCGTGCGAAAATCCCGAAGCTGGCTACCGACGGTCCCATCCTTTTCGATCGTCCCGTCAAGTTCGGCGACCCGTCGATCGACGGCAAGAGCTTCGCCCAATTGATCAAGAGCGAACCGCTTTTCAGTCCGGTGGAAGGCCTCGACAAATCGGTCTGGGAGGGCAAGCACTGCGACACCTGCCATGAGTGGAATGAGGCCCGGCTTTGCGAGCAGGCGAAGAATTTTGCCGCCAACGACGTCTCGGTCCTGCGCCTGCAGCATCCGCTAGGTACCCGCTTCAAGGTCGCGCTCGCCAGATGGGCGCAAGGCGGCTGCCAATGATGCCGGTCTGATGCCGGCCATGGCGGACGGCGCGCAGGGATCGGCAAATGCCGTTACGCCTCCATCTCCGCCATCTGGATGCCCATTTCGACGAAGGCCGAAAGCACGTCAAACCGGTCGGCCAGCGAGGCGCGGGCCAGTCCGGCCAGAATTCCGGCATTGACGGCATGAGCGGCAGGAAATCCGGTCGCCACCATGTCGAGGGTCGGGTCGCGCCATACCGCTGCCAGGGCGATCCAGGCCGCGGGCGTCGCCGGAGGCAGGTCCAAGGCCTTGCTCAAGACTGCCTGATGGTGAGGATTATCCGGTTCGCCGAGGCGGTCGTGGACAAGCGCAAGCAATTCGAGGTCCCGGTCCGCGAGGAGCTCGGCGAGATTGCTCAGGCATTCATGTCCCCACCGGACGGCGGCTCGCTCGGGCAGGAGGTAGGCACAGAACGTGACTGCTTCTTCTGGCACGCGCCCGGCAAGCAGGGTTCGGCAAAAATCAAGCGGCGGCTGGCCGGTGGCCAGCGATTTCATGTCCCTGGCGATGGCGGGACAAGCAAGAAACAGAAGCCGTGCCGTTCTGTAGCCGAGTTCATTGGCCATGGCTGCTACGCCCCAAGAGCCGTCAGAACAGCACTCAAGCCTGTGGCCGGGCGCCGGTCAAGCGTCAGTTACCGGCAGGTGGCGGCCACGGGCGGCATGCGTTTGTTCACAGACAACCGCTTCCCGATTTGGTATGATACGCGTCAGCGAATTCCTCTCAGATAGGAGTGACGGTCATGCGATGGGGCAGTTCAGCCTTGGCATTGGCGGCCATGCTTCTTTCGGCGCACGCCTCCGCCGATCCGCTTCCAAAATCGGAAGACATCGTGAAGTTCTTTGCCGGACAGACCGGCAATCTGGGTGCCGCGCGCGGCATTTGCGTCGGCACAGAGGAAGAGTGCAAGAGCAAGGCCGAGAAGGCTGGCTCGGCTCAACAAAAGACGAGTCTCGACATGATGATCAATTTCGCCCTTGATTCCGCGCAACTCGACCAGACGGCGCGCGCCGAACTCGATGAGTTCGCCAAGGCGCTGAAAGACAATCGGCTGAGCACGTTCAGCTTTGTCGTTGAAGGCCATACCGATGCAACCGGCCCGGATCGCTACAATCAGGATCTGTCGCAGCGGCGGGCCAAGTCAGTGGCCGCTTTCCTCGAAGCGAACGGCGTCGAACCGGCGCGGCTCGAAGCGATCGGCCTTGGCAAATCCCATCCGCGTGTCGCCAATCCCTACGATGCGGTCAATCGGCGCGTGGAAATGCGCATCAGGACCGAGTAGGCGATCGCCGCCAGGCCGATCTGTCAACAGCGATAGCGGCAAAAGGAAACCAGTCCAACGCGGGTTCCCTTCGAGTGCCCGTGATCAATATCTCATCGCGCCGCCGATCGCGACACCACTGCCGAAAATCAGCGCCTTGGCCAGGGAGTCAATGGTGTCTCTCGGTGGCGGCTCGTCGCGCATCACAGCCTCCCTGTTGCGCCAGCGCTCGACGATCTGGCGTTTCTTGCGTTGTTTCCGCTGCGCCACCGGCTTGAGCGTGCGGGTTTTCTGCACGACCTGTCTCTTCGGTTGTGCGGTGAGGACCTGGTCGGTGGCCGAATTACGAACGGCTGAGTCGGTATTCGCATCGTTCGTGTCGAGAGCCGCGACCTGCTTGCCCGCCGTCGGTTTCTTCAACTCGTCGATGTTGAGCTTCGCCACCGTGGCGAAACGGCCGTTCGGGAACTCGTCTAGATAGGCCTCGTAATAGGGAATGGCATTCTTCTTCGAAGCTTCGTCCCAAAAGCGCTGCTCGACCTCCCAAGATGGCG
>NZ_AYWR01000043.1:0-22679 GCF_000502935.1 Mesorhizobium sp. LNHC221B00
GCCATGAGGGCACCCGCCGTGCGCAGGCCGACGCTTTCCAGGCTGGTGCGGGTTTCCGGCGCTATGCGCAGTGCCGCCAGCGGCAAGGGCGCGAGCAGGGCCTCCTCCTCGCCTGACACGACGATGCGGTCGCCGCAGAAGCGCGCCGCCGCCCAGGCCGCGCCCGGTGTCGCGGCAAGCCCGGCACGGACGGCAAAACCCTGATGAAGGAAGCGCGACAGGATGTCGTCCAGCATGGCGCGTTCGCCGCCGAACAGGTGGGTGCAGCCAGTGACGTCGAGAAACAGCCCATCGGTGCCGTCGATCGCCACCAGCGGGGTGTAGCGGTCGCACCAGTCGGCAAGGCCTTCGAGCAGGCGCCGGTCGGCCTCGGGATCGGCCTCGACGATGTCGATCGACGGGTACATGGCGCGCGCGTCGGCAATGCCCAGGTCGCGTTTCAGGTGCAGCGCCTCAGCCCGCTCGTCGAGGGCCGAGATACGCTGTGCGTTCCCTTGGCGGTGGCTGATCACGAGCGGCGGGTGAGATGGCGTCAGGTGATCCGAAGGCCGGGAACGCCAGGACCGCCCCAGACGCTGGCGCAGGATTCTTTCCACCGCCAGATAGGGGAACCACAGGGACAGGATCCTTTGCCCGGTCTCTTTCGCGCCTTCTTTCGTCGCCCGCTCTTTCATCGAATCCGCGTTCATCGGGGTTCCACTCCAGTGTGAATTGTCCAGGCAGGGCCGTGCGGCTCTTGCCGATGGTGATGGTGAAGGCCGGACGGCCGATCGAACCGGCGAGCGGCCCGGCGACCGTGGCGCGCGGTACCGCCGGCGCCGACGCGACGATGAGGCGGACGGGCGCCGCCGTTGGCTCGGGCCCGGCTGCCTGCCGCAGCAGGAACACCGGTCGGCCGGCACTCATCGCCCGCGCATGCAGCCGGCGCGTCGCGGTCAGGTCCAGCCGCTGTGGATTGCCGCGGATTTCCAGGATGACAGCAGCGAGCGCCGTCATCCTGGCGGCCTCCTCGGCGACCCACAGCGCATCGACAAGCCTGGGCGCCTCGGAAAATAGCAATTGCTCCGGCTCGATGCCGAACGAGGCATGCAGCCCCCTGGCATAGGGAAAGCCGGCCTCGCGGAAGATTTCAGTGGTGCCGATCCATAAGATGGGCAGCCCCCGGGCCTGCTTGAGGATCAGGCTGGTGAGCGACAGGGCGAAACCGGCGACGGCCCCGGCATCGCGGGTTTCCAGGCCATGGATTTCGCTGAGCGCGGCTTTCGGCAGGCCGCCGCTCAGGGCAGCATCGAGGCGGTCGACGCCGATTGGCAGGAAGGCATCCGGCGCCGCCGCGGCAAGGCCGCGGCGGATGATCGTGAGATCAAGGCTGGAGGTGGGATCGGCATTGGGTGCGAGATCAATGCTAGAGGCAAGATCGGGGCTGGCGCCAGCACCAAGGGGCGCGGCGGCCGGCGCCTGCAGGCGCTCGGGCAGCGTTCCCTCGATCTTCGCAATCTGGCGGCGCAGGGCAAAAACAGTCTCCCGCGCCACGGCGGTCATCGCCATGACGGTCAGCTTCCACTCACAATTGTTCCCGTTATGTTCTAATAGATTCCAGAGGCGGTCCGAAGAGTCAAGCAGAGTCACAAGGAATTTATTCCTGACTGTCTGCAAGCGGGGTGTACCGGCCGCACCGTTTGCCGATTCCGGTGCGAAAGCCTATATGCCGGGATCAAAGGACAAAGCATGGCTCGCATCTACAAAACCCGCACCTGGCACGGTGAACTTGCGCCCTCGATGGAGGAGTTGGAGTTCCTGGCGCTGGAGGCCTACGCCCATCTGCCGGAGGAGTTTCGCAAGCTGACCGGCGAGATCGTCATCCAGATCGCCGAATTCCCGACCGACGAGATCATGGACGATTTGTCGCTGGAAACACCGTTCGACCTGCTCGGCCTGTTCGAGGGACGCGGCATCGCCGAACGCTGGAACCCGCAGACCGGCGAAGGCCCGAACCGCATCACGCTCTATCGCCGCGCCATGCTCGACTACTGGGCCGAAAACGAGGAAACGCTGGGCGACATCATCACCCACGTGCTGATCCACGAGATCGGCCACCATTTCGGCCTGTCGGACGACGATATGGAGCGGATCGAAGAGGCTGCCGAGTAGGCTGTGCCGATATTCAGGTGAGGCCGGCCTGCAAATGGTGATCCCCTGCGCTTCCGGTGCTCACGTACCCAAAAGTACGCTCCGCTCCGGTTCTCGGGCACCACCATTTTCGACTCGGCCTGACCTGAATCTCAACACAGCCTGCGTCGGAGCAGGCCGAGAGCCGATCACGTGGCGTCATCGCCTTGTAAATTATACAAGTTTTGATATAAGATTCGCATGCCGGTGAAGCGACTAGAGTTTCTTGGAGATTCCCTTGCGCAGCTCCGGGATTTTCCAGAAGCGGCGCGCAAGGAAACGGGTGTCCAGTTGCATAAGGTTCAGCTCGGGTTTGAGCCAAGCGACTGGAAGCCGATGACGACAGTAGGCCCCGGCGTGCGGGAGATCCGCGTCCGTGACGATGCCGGCGCGTTCCGGGTGCTTTATGTCGCGAGCACAGGTGACGCTATCTATGTGCTGCACGCCTTCCAGAAGAAGACGCAACAAACGGCGAAACGAGATCTGGATCTTGCCGTATCGCGGTTCAAGCAAATCTAGTGGAGGTATGACGATGGAACGCCAGAGTTTCGAGAACGTGTGGGACGCGCTGGAAAATACTCCAGCCGAGGCCGCCAACATGACCATGCGTTCCAATTTGCTGATCGCGATTGAACAGCGGGTGCGCAGTTGGGACGTTACCCAGGCCGAAGCGGCCAACCGGCTCGGGATTACCCAACCGCGCCTCAACGACCTCCTGCGGGGCAGGATCGCCAATTTCAGTCTGGACACCTTGATCAACCTTGCCGCGCTGGCCGGGCTTACCGTGCGTCTTGAAATCGCCGAGGCTGCCTGATGCTGTCTTTGATCGAGCCTACCAGTCGCTGAGCTTGGTATCCGGCCCATATTCCTGGCCCTCGACGTCCTTCACCACGACCTGGCCGCAGCGCATGGTCTTGGCCTTCTTGTCATAGGCGTAGGTCGGCGAGCCGAACAGGTGCCAGCCCTTGTTCAGCGCCGCCGTCACCTTGTGGCAGAAGCTGGCATCGTCGGGGGCCGTCAGAAAGCGATACAGTTTCATTTTCCAGTCCTGTCGTGAATATTCATAGCCCGCGAGCATAGGGCCGATATCATGCGGCGATGGCGGCTGCCTTCGCCAGCAGTTTTTCAGCCTGCGTCAGGTGCAGCCGCTCGACCATCCTGCCATTCAGCGCGATCACGGCCTTGCCGGCATTTTCGGCAAGCGAGAAGGCGTCCTTCACCGCGCGCGCCTCGGCCACCGCTTGCGCTGTTGGCACGAAGGCGCGGTTGGCGGCTTCGATCTGGGCCGGGTGGATGAGGGTCTTGCCGTCGAACCCCATGGCGGCCGCTTCCGTGCATTCGCGGGCGAAAGCGTCGAGGTCGCGAAAATCATTGGCGACGCCGTCGAGCATGTCGAGGCCGCCGGCGCGCGCGGCCAGCACCATCTGCATCAGCCAAGGCACGAGGTAGCGGCGGTCCGGCGTCGCCAGCACGCCGGTGTCCTTGACCAGGTCATTCGTTCCGGCAACGAAACAATCAAGGCGCGAGGCCGGATCGCGGCCAAGTTCGGCGATCGCGCCGATGTTGAGCAGCGCCTTGGGCGTCTCGATCATCGCCCATAATTTTACGCTATCGGGGGCAAAATTGTCGTCGAGCATATCGCCGGCCTCGAGCAGGTCGCGCGGCGTATCGACCTTGGGCAACAGGATGCCGTCGGGATCGCAGCTTGCGGCGGCCAGCAGGTCATCGGCGCCCCATTCGCTGGACAGCGCATTGATGCGGACGATCATCTCGCAGCGGCGATCGGCATCGGCGAAGATCTTCGCCAACTTCCCGCGCGCGGCGATCTTGTCGGCCGGCGACGAGGCATCCTCCAGGTCGATGATGACGGCATCGCACGAAAGCTGCGCGATCTTGGCCAACGCCTTGTCGTTGGAGGCCGGGACGTAGAGCACCGAACGGCGCGGATGGTAGGTTTCGGTCATGCCCCGATCTATGCCGCGTGTGGTTGGTGGAGGCAAGCAAGCAGGGGCTGGCGTTTCACCCTCCCCTTGTGGGGAGGGTCGCTGCGAAGCAGCGGGGTGGGGGTGCGGCACTGACCCCCACCCGGACCTGCGGTCCGACCTCCCCACAAGGGGGAGGTAGAAGTCGCCCTCCTCGTCCCTGCACGAAAACTGCACGCGACTGCGGGAAACCTCCTTGCATCCGCCGCACGGTTTCCCTGCCGGCCTGCGAGACAGGCGGCATGCAAAAGCGAGCAAGCCCCCGTCTGCCCTACCGGTTGCGCAGTGAATGCTGGTGGCTGGCCGATCCGCCGCGCGCGGATCCCACCGCCATGCTCATTCCCTTTGTCCGCAAGAGCCCGCCGCCAATGCGGCCGGATGCGATCAGACCAGAAGCTGCCAGGCCAGAAGCAGCCAGGAAGGTCGGTTCATGATATCGTTTTTCACAGCGGCACCAAGCTATTGCAGCCGCTTCGGCATAGCCGTGCTGCTGGTCGTGCTGGCGGATTTCCTGTTCTACGGCCAGCCGGTCGGCATCACGGTTTTGCTGTTCGCCATCCTGATCGCCGCGGCGGTCGTGGCCGTGCATCCCGCGGCCTTCAGCGATAGCAGGGTCTGGTTGAAGCCCGCCGCCCTGCTGGTCGCCCTGCTGCCGCTCGCCGAAAATGCCAGCGCCTTGTCCGTCTCGATCGCGCTTGCGGCCCTTGTCGTGTTCGCGCTTTCGCTGAGCGGGCGCCTGCGGCACGGTCCCACCCGCATTGCCCGGCAGATCGCCCTGTTTTGGCTCGTGGCGCCGTTTCGGTTCGTTGGCGATTTCATCCGCTGGCGCAGGACAGCGCGCCGGTTCGGCCGGCGCCGCGTCCGGCTGGCGGCGATCGCCGTCTGGGTGATGCCGTTGACGCTGGGCGCCTTCTTCCTGGCGCTGTTCGGCGCCGCCAATCCGGTCATCGGCTACTGGCTGTCGCTGATCGACCTTCTGAAGCTGCTCGATCTCATCCATCTGGCGCGCGTTGCCTTCTGGCTGTTCGTGCTCGCCGGCGTCTGGGCCTTTTTGCGGCCACGCCTGCCGCGATTTCGTCAGCGCGCTTCCCGGCCAAACCATGTCCCGGCTGCTCAGCCGGCGACCAATCCGCAAGTTCACGTCATTGAGGATATCGTTTTCGGCAAGGCGGCCATCCTGCGCGCGCTGATCGTCTTCAACGTGCTGTTCGCGCTGCAGACCGGGCTTGACGTCACCTATCTGTGGGGCGGGGTCGTCCTTCCCGACGGCTTAAGCTACGCCGCCTATGCGCATCGCGGCGCCTATCCGCTTGTTGCCACCGCGCTGCTTGCCGCCGGCTTTGTCCTCGCAGCGCTGCGGCCCGGCAGCGAAACTTCTGCCGATCCGGTCGTTCGCCGGCTGGTCTATGCCTGGGTGGCGCAGAACATCATGCTGGTGATCTCGTCGATCCTGCGGCTCGATCTCTATGTCGGCATCTATGCGCTGACCTACTGGCGTATCGGGGCTTTCATGTGGATAGGGCTGGTGGCGGCGGGCCTTGCGCTGATCATCGCCCGCATCGCCCTGCGAAAATCCAACGAATGGCTATTCTCCGCCAATCTTCTGACGTTATCCCTGGCGCTTTATGGCTGTTGCTTTATCAACTTCGCGGCAACGATCGCCAATTACAATGTCGACCATTCCCTTGAAATGACCGGCCAGGGCATTCCCCTCGACGCCTGGTATCTGCGCTCGCTCGGCCCGGGCGCGTTTCCGGCGCTCGACCGGTTCTTCGATCACCAGGACAAGACGCCTGCCGCCGGCGCTGTCCGCGAGCTGGAGCGTGTGCGCGACAGCGACGAAAGCTGGTATCGCAGCGTCCAGAACAACTGGCGGGCCTGGAGCTTTCGAGACTGGCGCCTGCTGCGCGATCTCGACAGCAAGGGGTCGCTCGTGCTTCCTCAGCCCTCGCAACCTACCGCGCCGGACCGCTGATCCATGCCGCATCACATCCTCGTCGCCGACGATGACCCGCATATCCGCGAGGTGATTTGCTTCGCCCTGGAAAAGGCCGGCATGAAGACGGCTGCCGTTTCCGACGGCGCGGCCGCCCTGCAGGCGATCGAACGGCACACACCTGACCTGGTCGTGCTCGACATCGGCATGCCGGAGATGGACGGGCTGGAGGTCTGCCGGCGGCTCAGGCACACATCCGATGTGCCGGTGCTGTTCCTGTCGGCGCGAGACGAGGAGATCGACCGCATCCTCGGTCTCGAAATGGGCGGCGACGATTATGTAACGAAGCCGTTTTCCCCGCGCGAGCTGGTCGCCCGCGTCAACGTCATTCTGCGGCGCGCCCGGCCGATGGCGCCCGAACCGGCCGACGACAGGCAGTTCGCGCATGGCAAGCTTATTCTGGTGCCGGCCAGCCACGGCGCCGCCTTCGATGGCAAGCCGCTGTCGCTGACGGGTATAGAATTCTCGATCCTGAAAAGGTTTCTGGCGCGGCCGGCGCATGTGCTCGACCGCGACGCGGTGATGGCCAATGCCTATGCCGGCAAGGTCCATGTCGCCGATCGCACCGTCGACAGCCATATCCGCAACATCCGCGCCAAGCTGGCGGCGGCGGGTTGCCTTGATGCCATCGAGACGGTGCACGGCGTCGGCTTCCGGCTCGGCCGATGCGGCTGACCAGTTCGCGCAAATGGATCGGCCGCAAATGGCGGCCACGGCTTGCCACCGTCGTCGTCGCTATCCTGGTCATGGTGATGGCGCTGCCGCTGGTCGGCCTGTTCTTCTTCCGCCTCTACGAGAACCAGCTGATCCGCCAGACCGAGGCGGAACTGATCGCGCAAGGCGCGGCCATCGCCGCCATCTACGCGCAGGACGTTCGCGACGCCGGCATCGCGCCGGAAAAGCTTGGCGCGCCGACACCTGGGACAAATGGGATCTCAAGCCGAAGCACCAATCCCGACGGCCCCTACCGGCCGATCGAGCCGCGCCTCGATCTCGCCTCGGATTATGTGCTTCCGACCCGGCCGGCGGCGACGCCCGCAATCGCCGATCCCGCCTTCGCCGCGATCGGAACGCGCCTGTCCGGCATTCTCGACGCCACGCAGAAAACCACGCTGGCCGGTTTCCGGCTGCTCGACCCCCGGGGCGTCGTCATTGTCGGGCGCGGCGAGGTCGGGCAGTCGCTCGGCGAGGTCGAGGAGGTGCGCGCCGCGCTTGGTGGCCGCTATGCCAGCGCGCTCCGGCTGCGCATTCCCGACCAGCCGACGCCGCCGCTCTATTCGGTCAGTCGCGGCACCAGGGTGCGTGTCTTCGTCGCTTTGCCGGTGGCCGTCGACGGCAAGGTCGCCGGCGTGGTCTATGTGTCGCGGACGCCCAACAACATCGTCAAGCATCTCTATGGCGAGCGCGGCAAGGTGACCCTGGCGGCGATCGCCATCCTCGGCGGCACGCTGCTCATCGGCCTGGTCTTCCTGCGCACCGTCAGCCGGCCGATCTATGCGCTGATCGACCGCACCGAGCGCATTGCCGCGGGTGACCGCAATGCGATCCGGCCGCTCGACCACCACGGCACATACGAGATGGCCGAGCTTTCCGCCGCCTTCCTCGACATGGCCGAAAAACTGCAGGCGCGATCGGACTCGATCCAGACTTTCGCCACCCATGTCTCGCACGAGCTCAAATCGCCGCTGACGGCGATCCAGGGCGCGGCCGAGCTGCTGCGCGATTCCGGCTCGGCGATGGACGATGCCGAGCGCCGGCGCTTTTCCGACAATATCGTCACCGATGCCGGTCGGCTCAACCTGCTGGTGCGGAAGCTGCTCGACCTGGCACGGGCGGAAAATCTCGCGCCCAGCGGCCAAAGCACCTCGATCGGTGCAGCGCTTGCCCTGCTCCCGGTCGACACCAGGCTGGCAGTTCGCGTCGAGGCCGGCGGCGATCTGGCCCTGCGCATGTCGGCGGAGAACGCGGCGATCGTGCTGGGCAATCTCATCGATAATTCGGCCCGGCACGGCGCGACGCAGGTTTCGATCGTCGCCGCAAGCGCCGGCGGCAAGGCGACGGTGCTGGTCGGGGATGACGGCGCCGGCATTTCGCCGAGCAACCGGGCACGCATCTTCGAACCGTTCTTCACCACGCGGCGCTCTACCGGCGGCACCGGCATGGGCCTCGGCATCGTGCTGGCCCTCCTGAAAGCGCATGATGGCATGATCCGGCTGGTTGACAGCGAGCCCGGCACGCGCTTCGAGATCATTCTGCCGGTAGTAAGAGAGTGAGCATGATCTTTCCGAAAACCGGCGGCCACTTTTCGGGATCATGCTCTAGGCTTGGAGAGGCATAAAGCGTGCGCTACGACATCGTCATCATCGGCGGGGCCATCGTCGGGTCCTCCATCGCCTATTACCTGCGCGAGGAAGGGTTTTCCGGCTCGATCGCGCTGATCGAGCGCGATCCGCAATTCGCGCACGCGGCAACGACGCTGTCCATGGCCTCGATCCGCCAGCAATTCTCCATTCCGGAAAACATCCGGCTGTCGCAGTTCACGCTGAAACTGTTCCGGCGGCTGAAGGAAGAGTTCGGCACCGATGCCGACATCGGTTTCCGCGAGGGCGGCTACCTCATCCTTGCCGGAGAAGCCGGGCTGCCGATCCTGAAGGCCAATCACGAGGCGCAGATCGCCGAGGGCGCCGACATCGTGTTGGAGGACGCCGAGCAGCTCACGCGGCGCTTCGCCTGGCTGTCGACCGAAGGCATTTCCGCCGGCGCCTATGGCCGCACCGGCGAAGGTTGGTTCGACGCGCATGCGATGCTGACGCTGTTCCGCAGGGCGCTGCGCGACAAGAAGATCGATTTCATCACCGCCGATGTCACCGGCATTGCGCGCGATGGCAACCGCATCACCGGCGTCAGCCTCGACAATGGCCAGGCGCTGGAAGCCGGCATCGTCGTCAACGCCGCCGGGCCGAATGCCGGCAAGGTCGCGGCTTTTGCGCGGCTCGAGCTGCCGGTCGAGCCGCGCAAGCGCAACGTCTTCGTTTTCGAGGCGCGCGAGAAATATGCCGACATGCCGCTGCTGGTCGACCCCTCCGGCATTTATGTGCGCCCGGAAGGCTCGGTCTACCTCACCGGCGGCGCCGAACCCGAAGAGGGCGACGGCCCGGCCGCGCCCGGCGATTTCGAGGTCGACTGGCCGCTGTTCGAAGAGGTGATCTGGCCGGTGCTGGCGACCCGCATTCCGGCCTTCGAGGCGATCAANGGTCGACTGGCCGCTGTTCGAAGAGGTGATCTGGCCGGTGCTGGCGACCCGCATTCCGGCCTTCGAGGCGATCAAGGCGACCCGCGCCTGGGCCGGCCACTACGACTACAACACGCTCGACCAGAACGCGGTGATCGGCCCGCATCCCGAGGTTGGGAATTTCATCTTCGCCAATGGGTTTTCGGGTCACGGGCTGCAGCAGGCGCCGGCGGTCGGCAAGGCGCTGGCTGAACTCATCGTGCATGGCAGTTACCGGACGGTGGATTGCGCGGCGTTCGGCTATGGCCGGGTTGCGGAAGGAAGGGCGTTCCGGGAATTGAACGTGATTTGACGCCGGCAGACCAGGAGGGGCGCGCGAAGGACCGCTGCGCAGCGTTTTTTAATTCTGTAGCCCTGCCAGCCAGTAGCCACTGGAGAAAAAGTCAGCCCCTCCGGCCGAACCAGAAGGCATCGGGCATGCGCTTCATGCCGATGCGCTCGTAGAAGCCGACGGCGTCGGGCATCGAAATCAGGCTGATGGCGACGGAGGGGCCGAGCTGCCGCCGTGCCTCGTCCATCAGGCCCTTGCCGATGCCGAGACCCTGCGCCGATCGGGAGACGGCGAGCTCCGATATGTAACAGACCCAGGAGAAATCGGTGACGGCCCTGACGACGCCGATCAGCGGCTTGCCCTCCACGTCGAGACGAGCGGTCAGCACCGGGTTGGCGCCTGAAAGCATCGCCTGCAGGCGCGCGTCGTCATCGACGGGCCGCGTCTCGCCGAGGCCGGATTCCACCAGCACACGGCGGAATTCGGCGATGTCGAGCGCTGCTTCGCGCGCGTACAGGACGAGGGGGTTTTGAGCCATGTCCGCCAGACTGCATCATCGGGCGGCCAATTCGAAGCTGTTTTTTGCGCGGCCGGCGTGTGGCTTCCTCATATAAACGATTGCCTTTTATTTGCCCGCGGCTTTGTGTAAACCGTGCCTCAGCAAATTCCCCCCGCAACGAAAAAACGGGCCAAAGCCATGGAAAAATTCACCAAGCTCACCGGCGTCGCGGCGCCGATGCCGATCGTCAATGTCGACACCGACATGATCATTCCGAAGGATTATCTCAAGACGATCAAGCGCACAGGGCTTGGCACCGGCCTGTTCGCCGAAATGCGCTACAAGGACGACGGCTCGGAAAACCCGGATTTCGTGCTCAACAAGCCGGCCTACCGCAAGGCGCAGATCCTGGTCGCCGGCGACAATTTCGGCTGCGGCTCGTCGCGCGAGCACGCGCCGTGGGCGCTGCTCGATTTCGGCATCCGTTGCGTCATCTCGACCTCGTTCGCCGACATCTTCTACAACAACTGCTTCAAGAACGGCGTGCTGCCGATCACCGTCAGCCCCGAGGATCTCGAGAAGCTGATGGACGATGCCTCGCGCGGCTCCAACGCCACGCTGTCGGTCGATCTCCAAGCCAAGGAAATCCGTGGCCCGGACGGCGGCGTCGTCACCTTCGACCTCGACGATTTCAAGCGGCACTGCCTCTTGAACGGCCTCGACGATATCGGCCTGACCATGGAGAAGGCCGGCGCCATCGCCTCGTTCGAGAAGAAGAACGCCGAGCAGCGTCCCTGGGCCTGAGCGACGCGGAAGGATAGGCCCGGCTCGTTCAGGCCGGGTTCGCGGCGACTGAAGGGAGGGACAGCCATGACACGTTCGCTTCTCGAGCGGTTCCCCGTTTCCCGGAAACGCCGAACCGCTCTGCCTCCTTGTTTCGACGCAATTCCCAGGGGAATTGCTCTCGCCGGCGTTTGCGGACTGGCCTTGTTGCTGATGCCCGCCGCGAGCGCGTTTGCCCAGACTGAGACACCGGCCGCGCAACCGGCGCCGTCGGCCGAAAAGCCGGCCACCGACCAGGGGACGGGAACGGGCGCCGCCGATGCTGCCGACGATGACAACCAGGGCCCGATACCCTTCGAGGGCGGCCAGTTGACCATCACTCAGCCGGAGCAAGATGGCGAGAAGGTGCTGGCCTATGACGGCAAGCAGCTGGCCAGCAACTACGACGTCTTCTTCGACAGAATAGTCGAGGTCGGCGGCGTCAAGGTGGCGCTGTTCGATGTCGGCGATGGCGGCAATCAGTGCGGGCCGGCGACGGTGATCGTCTGGAAGCCGGAAGGCGATACCATCCAGAGCACGACGGTCGAACAGGACGAGTGCGGCGCGCCGCCCTCGGCGGTGTCGGACAACGCCATCTATTTCGTGCCCTATCTGTTGCCGGGCGATCAGAAGCCGGCTTTGCAATGGTCACCGACGGACGGGCTGACGATTTCGGGCAATCTGACCTACATGCCTGAGCCCGGCACCGACTGGAAAGACATCGATCCGGAAAAGTACCAGAACATCATCGACGCCTTCCACAACGAGGCCGTCTACAAGCAAGCCGAGACGCTGCTCGGCAAGGACATGCCCGACATGGCGACCAGCCTGCTGGTCGGCGGCGGCACGGAAAAGACCGCGTCCGGCGCCTTCTACGCCAGCGGCTGCGTGCCGCATGATTGCGGCGGCAATGACGGCTTCATGGCCGTCGACCCGGCCCAGCACAAGCTCTACTTCGCCCGCCGCGGCGACAATGGCCAGCCGAACACCTGGCCTGACGCGAAGACCTGGCCGGCCGATGTGAAGGCGGCGCTGGACAAGGCGCTGGGCGAAGCGAATTAGAACGGGCTCCTGCTGTGAGGCCGCGATCCTTCGCGCCCCCCTCTGTCCTGCCGGACATCTCCCCCTCAAGGGGGGAGATTGGCTGTTTCGGCGCTCCGCTCGTTCCTGCAATAATTGGCGAAAGCCGGGACGACTACAATCTCCCCCCTTGAGGGGGAGATGCCTGGCAAGGCAGAGGGGGGCGCTGTCCCGCCGACATCAACCGCTTTGGCCCATGGTCAGCCCAGCCCTTTCCCTGCAAAATGCCACTAACATCCGCGAGGCCTTCCATGCGCAAACTCATCACCACCGGTTCGCCGTTCGAAAAGACCGCCGGCTATTCGCGCGCGGTGGTGCAGGGCGACTGGTGCTTCGTGTCCGGCACGACCGGCTACGACTATGCGACCATGACGATGCCGGAGACGGTCGAGGCGCAGACGCGCAATTGCCTGGCGACGATCGGCAAGGCGCTGGAGGATGGCGGTTTTGCCATGGCCGATGTGGTGCGGGCGCACTACTACATCACCGACCAGGCGTTCGTGGACGTGGTGTTCCCGATCCTGGGCGAGACGTTCGGCGACATCCGGCCGGCGGCGACGATGATCGTCTGCCAGCTCAACAAGCCGGAAATGAAGATCGAAATCGAGGTGACGGCGCTGCGGCGCTCCGCCTAGGGACGTTGAGGCCCAGCCATGAAGGTCCGGCGCATGGTCGCCAATATCGCCACGCAAGACATCGCGGCGGCGAAGCGCTTCTATCAGGACGTGCTTGGCCTCGACGTCCTGATGGACCTTGGCTGGATCGCCACTTATGGTTCCGAGGCGGAGATGCAGGTGCAGGTCTCCTTCATGGCGCAAGGCGGCTCCGGCACGCCGGTGCCGGATCTCTCGATCGAGGTCGACGATGTCGAGGCGGCGCTCGAAGGCATGAAGACGGCAGGCTTTGCCATCGAATACGGGCCGGCCGACGAGCCCTGGGGCGTGCGCCGTTTCTTATGTGCGTGATCCCTTCGGCCGGCTGGTGAATATTCTCTCGCATCGATGAAGCTCAGGCGCTGGGAATTGCGAGACGCTGGCGGGACAGCGCCCCCCTCTGTCCTGCCGGACATCTCCCCCTCAAGGGGGGAGATTAGCGGTCTCACCGTTCCGCCAAGGCAGAGGGGGCGTGAAGGATCTCGGCGCTCGTCCCCTTGCGTCGCAAGCGCTTGGCGTTTAGCAAAGCGCCGGTTCAAATCTTTCTGGGACGGTTTTCATGGCAACGAAGCATCTTTTCCTGCTCCCCGGTGACGGCATCGGCCCCGAGGCCATGGCCGAGGTCAAGAAACTGATCGCGGCCATGAATGAAAAGCTCGGCAGCGACTTCGCCACCGACGAAGGCCTGGTCGGCGGCTGCGCCTATGATGCGCATGGTGCCGCGATTTCGGATGCCGACATGGCAAAGGCTATGGCGGCGGATGCGGTGCTGTTCGGCGCCGTCGGCGGGCCGAAATGGGATGCCGTGCCCTACGAGGCGCGCCCCGAAGCCGGCCTGCTGCGGCTGCGCAAGGACATGGAGCTGTTCGCCAACCTGCGCCCGGCCATCTGCTATCCGGCGCTGGCCGCTTCCTCCTCGCTGAAGCAGGAGGTGGTCGAAGGCCTCGACATCCTGATCGTGCGCGAATTGACCGGCGGCGTCTATTTCGGCGAGCCCAAGCAGATCATCGACCTTGGCAACGGCCAGAAGCGCGGCATCGACACCCAGGTCTACGACACGTTCGAGATCGAACGCATTTCGGGCGTCGCCTTCGAGCTGGCACGGACGCGCAAGAACCACGTTACCTCGATGGAAAAGCGCAACGTCATGAAGTCGGGCGTGCTGTGGAACGAGGTTGTCACCCAGACGCACAAGGCTAGATATTCCGACGTCAAGCTCGACCACATGCTGGCCGATGCCGGCGGCATGCAGCTGGTGCGCTGGCCCAAGCAGTTCGACGTCATCGTCACCGACAATCTGTTCGGCGACATGCTGTCCGACATCGCCGCCATGCTGACTGGCTCGATCGGCATGCTGCCGTCGGCCTCACTCGGTGCGCCCGACGCCAAGACCAAGAAGCGCAAGGCGCTCTACGAGCCGGTGCATGGCTCGGCGCCGGACATTGCCGGCAAGGGCATCGCCAACCCGATCGCCATGATCGCTTCCTTCGCCATGTGCCTGCGCTATTCCTTCGGCATGGTCGATGAAGCCGACAGGCTGGAAGGCGCGATCGCCGCCGTGCTCGACCAGGGCCTGCGCACAAAGGATATCTTCTCGCCCGGCATGACCGAGGTTGGGACGGTCGAGATGGGCGACGCGATTATCGCCAAATTCCTGGGCTGATCCACCATGGCGGTCGCCGTCCGTTGGGCGACGACTGGCGACGCCAGCGCACTTGCCCCCATGCTGTGTGCGATGGCGGTGCACTATAAGCAATCGCCGCTCGACCCGGACCGGGCCCTGTCGGCGGCGCGCAAATGGCTTGGCGAGGAAAGCCCGGCCTATCCGCACTTCGCGCTCGCCTTCGTCGACGGAGAGGTCGGCGGGCTGGCGTCGGTGGCGATCGCGCATCCGGGTATCGATCTCGAGCGGCTGCTGTTCCTCAAGGATCTGTTCGTGCTGGACGGAACCCGGGGCGGCGGTGTCGGCCGAGCGCTGATCGGCTTTCTCGCCGGCCATTGCATGCGCGAAGGCATCGGCCGCATCGACCTGACCACCGAGGACTGGAACGAGGGTGCGCTGCGTTTCTACGACCGGCTTGGCGCTGAGCGCCACGGCCAGAAGATCTTCCTCAGATTGTCTGGCGCCGCCTTGAAGAAGATCAAACCCTGACGCCCGCCGGCACCGGTCCCCACTGGTTTTCGCGCCCCTGCGTCGGGATCAGGGCGAAGACCAGGATGATCAGGCTGCCGAAGGTCGGGATGAGGATCAGCAGGCAGAGCCAGCCGGTCAGGCCGAGGTCGTGCAGGCGGCGCACGATCATGCCGAGGCTAGGCAGAAAGGTGGCCAGCAGGAACATGCCTAAAAGCCCGATCGTCATCGCGGGCATCTCGGAGCTGTCGAAATTGCCCATTTCGATATCGGCGAAGATGCCGATGCCGCCGATGATCAGCAGGCAAACCGTCCAAAACAGGCAATAGCCCCAATATTCCTTGCGGCGGGCGCGGCCGGCAAAATTGAAGTAGTTCTGGGTCACGCCCCGCCAGAAATAACCCCAGAGGTCGCTGGGTTCGGCCGGCTCGGAGGAGCGGCCGAAATGCCGTGCCTGCGATGGGGCGGCTGCGGGTGCCGCACCAGCTTGAGCCGGTGCGGCGCTCAAAGCGGCGTCGGCAACCGGGCTCGCAGCGGCGATCGAAAAAACATCGCGCGCCTGGCCGCCGCCCGGTTGGAACTCGACCACCGTCCCCTTGGTCATTGCGGTTTGCCGGCGCAGGTTCTCGCGGGTGAAGGTGTAGCGGTTACCGTCGGCTCCGGTGATGAAGCCGAAGCCCTGGTCCTCGTCATAGTGAAGAACTTCGCCGCGCATGCGCCACCCCTGTCGCCAATGTCCCTGCCAAGGTGTCGCATGGGGCCGCGCCCATGGGCAAGCCATGCGCCATGGCTACCATATCAGCGGCAAATGAAGCATAAGGCGTCAGAAGCAGCCATCCTCGCCCAAAGCAGACAATGACAGCCGAGTGCCCTGATGCCAGTGTCGCGACGCAAGCCGGCGAGGCCGAGAGGCCTGCCCCCTCTGTATTGGCGATCGACGCCACCGGCTTGATGCTCTGGCCACCCGGCAAGGGGCTGGCCGGCATCCCGCGGGTGGAAAGCTTTCTCGTCAACGCGGCGCTGGCGGATCCTGACCCTTGCGTGGAGGTGGTCGCGTTCAGGTCCGGGGACGGCCGGTTCGGACCGCTCGCACCCTATGAACAGGACCATGTCGCGGCAGGCGAGATTTCACCGCCTCATGTCACACGGTGGCCAGGAAGGCGCGCTGCGCTTTCGCAGGCCTTCGAGGCCGTGAGGCAATATCCATCGGGCAAGCGCGAGACGGATCGCCATCTGGCCAAGACGGTGACCAATGGCCGTAAGGGGATCGTCTATCAGGCGACCCGGCTGCTTATCCGCGCCTATCGTCTCTACCGGCGGACCAAGGTCCGCCTAAGCCAGCAGATTCCACCCCTGCCGGTCGAGGTTGAACGCGGCCTCGTGCTGATCAGCCATCATATCCTGACCCAGGAAGACCGGTCCGCCGTCTCCGGCGACGCCGGCAAGCTTGCCTTCCTCTGCCACGATATCATCCCGGCGTTGCGTCCCGATTTGCTTGGAGCGGGCACTGGTGAACGCCGCTTCGGGTCTTATATCGAACACCTCGTGCGCTTGGGCGCGCCGGCGTTCTGTGCCTCCAACGAAGTCGGCGTCACGCTGACCGACCACATGCGCAAGGCCGGCATCGCCGCGCCGGTCGTGTACCGGTTCCCGATGCCCTCGATCCTGCACGAGACGGCATCGCGCATGGGCGCGACGTCGCGCATCGAGACCGGCGAGCCATTCGTGATCTACTGCTCGACCATCGAAGTGCGCAAGAACCACATCCTGCTGGCGCGGATCTGGCAGCAGGCGCTGGAAGAAGGGGTGAAGCTGCCAAGGCTTGTCTGCGCCGGGCGCTGGGGCTGGATGATCGAGCCGCTGCGCGCCTTTCTCAAGGCGCATCCCGAACTGCTCCGGTCGATCACCTTCACCGGGCTGGTCAGCGACGAGCAGCTCATCCAATATTATCGCAGCGCCACCTTTGGCGTTTTTCCCTCGCATATCGAAGGCTGGGGCTACGGCGCTTCGGAATGTCTCGATTTCGGCGTCCCGGTCATCGTGTCGACGGCGCCGTCGCTGATCGAAGCGACCGGCGGGCTGATGCCGGCGATCGATTCCAATGACCAAGCCGGCTGGTATGCGGCTATCTGCAGGATGACGGAGGACCACGCCTGGCGCTCGTCGCTGGCCGAGCGCATCGCCAAGCAGCACCGCCCGACGCCTGCATCGGCAAGCTGGGCCGCCATCAAGGCCGGCCTGCATGCGTCGGTCTCCCGGGCTTCGAACGCCTGACCGAACCGGCCGGTTTCGATCCGTTACTGGCCTGGAACAATGGAGAAAAACGAGTGCAACATGGCTGTTTGGCGGAGGTAAAATGAAGAGCAAAAGACTTGCCCTGTACACTTTCGGCATATTCCGTGCTCCAGCCAGTGATCCCGTGAACCAGGGCTTTCATGACCGCAACGATCGCAATTTTCTGATCGCCGAAACGAGCGTGGGATTCATCGCCAGATCGGGCTATGATGAAGAGCCCGGCCCCGAAAGCTGGGGCGTGCAGGTCTTTCCGCGCTTCTATAGTGAACGTGGAGACGGTTGGTCGCCATCGACGTTGTCGCTGTGGAAAGACCTGGCATCGCCGATGGCATTCTCCTATGCCGGAATTCATAGGGAGGCGATGAGGCACGGACGAGAATGGTTTCTCAAACCCGCCTGGCCGCCCTATGTGCTGTGGTGGGTCGAGCGGGATTATACGCCCACCTGGACGGAAGCCGTGGTCCGACACGAATTTCTTCACGACCACAAGGCCAGCCCTTTTGCCTTCGATTTCAAGACATGTTTCGATGAAGACGGCCGCCCGGTGACAATCGACAGCCAGGTGGTCAAGCAAAACATGCGCTTGAATGAAGAACGCCAGCAAATGATCCAGATCGTGAACTCATAATGCGGAATGGCCGAGATGGGAGTGACAGCGGCCTGTCCGTTTCTTGCCGTCGGAAGGGACAGGCCGCTTGCCCTGCCGAGCTATTTCAGAGGCAGAAAGAGTTCAACGACCACTTCGCGTAGCGGCCCCTCCGGGAAGTGGGACAGATGTCGTTGACAATAGATTGGAAAGTCGCGTGCTTCCTCGCCGCTGGCAGGAAGCCACTCACGATAAAGGTAAAGTGCTGCGGGTTCGAGATTGTTGGTATTGCCGGGGTAGCGCAGCACCGCACAGCGTCCGCCAGGGATCACGCCAGCCTTCATCTGCGCGTCATTCGCCTCGATCGGTTGGTCGGTCCCGGCACAGATGTCCATGCTGTAGTCAGCCGGAACCGCAGGTTCCCTTTCGGAACGAAAGACGTTGAAGGTCGGGCTTGTCTCGGGCGACAAGCCCGCGGCCTTACGCCAGGCGATGAACCGCTGGATGGTGTCCTGGAGCGTCGCCCGGTCTCCGCGATGCTCCATGATCGCCACCGGCGTCGGGGGCACATCGCGGATCGTCACGTCGGTGTGATCAAAGATTATCTGCATGAGCGTGTTCCTTGCTTTTTCGAGGGGCCCGAAGGCCATAAGCCACGACCCCCAGTCGGGAGATTTCCGGAACGACGAGGGCGATTGTCCGAACCGTTGCCGAAAGGCGCGTGCGAAGGCATCCGGCGCGTCGTAGCCGGCATCCATCGCGATATCGGTGACGCTTTGGGTGTCACTTTCGGCAAGCCTGTATGAAGCGCGCTTCATGCGGGCGAGCTGGACATAGCGATGCACGGACAACCCGAAGGTGGACGTGAACTGCCGATGGAAATGGTATTTCGAGAACGCCGCGACACCGCTCAACGCCTCCAGGCCCAGATCGTCATCCAGATGCTGGTCGATGTGGTCCAGCACCCGCTGCATTCGGGCTTGGTAGTTTTCAAGTGCTGCCTTCAACGCTCTTCCTCCGTGGCGACACCAACTAGGCCTTTCCGGATATGTCGCGCTCGACCGATCTTGCGATTTTGGCATGGATCAACAGGGGCCTGGACACCATGGCGCGATCTGCCAGCGCGCGACGGCCCGGGCACGATCAGCCACAATCGCTTTGTGCGCTGCTGAAAGGCGGAGGCCGCATGATGGATGCCATCGCGGCAGCACAAGGCGGCGACATCCAAATGATCGACAGCGCGAGTGCAGTTCACCGTTTCACGGAAACGGCAACCCACTCTATCTCTTGGCTTTGATGCGATTGCGGACGGGAACCCGTTTCACACTTTTCGCCATCATGCTCAAACTGGCCGCTTCTTCGCCTTCTTGTGCTTCGGCGGGCCGGCATTGTCGAATTTCGGCTTGCCCGGCTTCTTCGCCCACGGCTTTGCCTCATGCGCGGCGGCGGGGCGTTCGGCTGCCGGGGCACGTTTCTCGAACTTGTGCTTCGGTGCGTTGGGGTCGAACGGCGCCTTGCCGCGATGCGGTTTCTTGTCGGGGCTTGGCGGCTGGTAGCCGGCCCGCGACAGGTCCGGCGTGCCGTCCAGCCGCTTGACCACGATGTTGCCCTGGAGTTTGCGGTCGGGACCGATCGCCGTCAGGAAACGATCGGCCCAGTCGGCGGCGATCTGCACGAAGGTTTCTTCCGGCTGCATCTTGATGGCGCCGATCTCGCGCTTCGAGATGCTGCCGGTGCGGCACAGCATCGGGATCAGCCAGCGCGGCTCGGCATTCTGCCGGCGTCCGATCGACAGCGAAAACCAGACGCTGGCGCCGAAATCGTCGCGCCGGCTGGGTGCCTCGTCGCGGCGCGCGAAACCTTCGCCCGCCGGTCTTTCACGCGAGGGCGTGAACGGCGCGACATCCATGAGATCCTCGGGCGCGGAGCGGCTGGCGCGGCACTGGCGCACGAAGGCGGCGGCCACCTGCTCGGCGCCATGCTGGCTCAGAAGCGCGTCGATGAAGGCGCGCTCGTCGTCCTTGACCGGCTCGTCGAAGACCGGATCGGCAAGGATGCGCTCGTCGTCGCGCCGGATCACGTCGTCGGCCGATGGCGGGCTTGCCCATGTCGCGGTCAGCTTGGCGCTCTGCAGCAGGCGTTCGGTGCGCCGGCGGGCGCTGTTGGGCACGATCAGCGCGCTGACGCCCTTGCGCCCGGCGCGCCCGGTGCGGCCGCTGCGGTGCAGCAGCGTTTCCGGGTTGGTCGGCAGGTCGGCGTGGATGACCAGTTCGAGATTGGGCAGGTCGATGCCGCGCGCCGCGACGTCGGTGGCGATGCACACCTTGGCACGGCCGTCGCGCATCGCCTGCAGCGCATGGCTGCGCTCGTTCTGGCTGAGCTCGCCGGACAGCGCCACGACCGAAAAGTTGCGGTTGTTGAAGCGGGCGGTGAGATGATTGACGGCGGCACGCGTGTTGCAGAACACCAGCGCGTTCTTCGCCTCATAAAAACGCAGCACGTTGATGATGGCGTTCTCGCGGTCAGCCGGGGCGACGCTGAGCGCCCGGTATTCGATGTCGAGATGCTGTTTTTCCTCGCCGGCGGCCGAGATGCGCACGGCATCGCGCTGATAGCCCTGGGCGAGCGTGGCGATCGAGCGCGGCACGGTGGCCGAGAACATCAGCGTGCGGCGCTCGGCGGGTGCTGCGTCGAGGATGAATTCGAGATCCTCGCGAAAACCGAGATCGAGCATCTCGTCGGCCTCGTCGAGCACGACGGCTTTCAGCGCCGACATGTCGAGCGAGTTTCGGGTTATGTGGTCGCGCAGCCGGCCGGGCGTGCCGACGACGATGTGGGCGCCGCGCTCCAGCGCGCGCCGCTCGGTACGCATGTCCATGCCGCCGACGCAGGATGCCACCGTGGCGCCGGTCAGCTCGTAGAGCCATTCGAGTTCGCGCGTCACCTGCAGCGCCAGTTCGCGCGTTGGCGCCACCGCCAGCGCCAATGGCGCTGTGGCTGGGGCAAAGCGTTCCGCACCGTCGAGCAGCGTCGGCGCCATGGCAAGGCCGAAGGCGACGGTCTTGCCGGATCCGGTCTGCGCCGAGACCAGCGCATCGGCCTGGCCGAGCTCCAGGACCGCCTTCTGCACCGGGGTCAAGTCGGAATAGCCGCGTTTTTCCAGCGCCTTTGCCAGCGCGGGAACAAGTGCTTCGAAGTTGGACATCTTACTCTTTCGGAATTCGAGGTTCTGCGCTCATCATGGGAGCACGAGCCGGGGCCGGCATCGCCAGCCAAACAATCTTGCCCGTTCGTACTTCCTGCCGCCGCTCTTGTACAGGGCAAGCGGCACCGGCCTTCCTTCTCCCCTTGTGGAGAAGGTGTCGCCGAAGGCGACGGATGAGGGGTGCTCCAGGGAACACCAACGCCTCACTCCGCTGGAGCACCCCTCATCCGTCTCGGCGCTGTCGCGCTGATCCACCTTCTCCCACAAGGGGAGAAGGCAGAGCAGCACACGCAATTGACTCTTTTACCAAACCGCGTAAAAGCCGGCTTTGAACGGGATTGTTTTCGATGCGCGGCCTTCTGACGGCTCTTCTTGCATTCGACGCCCCCAGCCACAATGTAAGGCATTGGGCTGGGCGCTCAGACGCGTCCGTCCGTTCCAGCAAAACCATGGCCAAAACCATCACCAAAACGGTGTGATTCCCTTGGCCTAACCACCCTCTCCCGGGTTCGGCCCGGGGGACGGAACCCGCATTGGCCGGCGGGTTTTCTCCAAAAAACCAAGCGGAGAGGGACAGGAGATTTCGATGAGTTTCAAGGTTGCAGTCGTCGGCGCCACGGGCAATGTGGGTCGGGAAATGCTCAACATACTGGAAGAGCGCGGCTTTCCGGTAAGCGAAGTCGTGGCGCTCGCCTCGCGGCGCAGCCAGGGCACGGAAGTGTCGTTCGGCGACCGCACGCTGAAGGTCAGGACGCTCGACCAGTATGATTTTTCCGACACCGACATCTGCATCATGTCGGCCGGCGGCAACGTCTCCAAGGAATGGTCGCCGAAGATCGGCAAGCAGGGCTGCGTGGTCATCGATAACTCGTCGGCCTTCCGCTACGACCAGGACGTGCCGCTGATCGTGCCGGAAGTGAACCCGGACGCGATCTCGCTGTTCACGCGCAAGAACATCATCGCCAACCCGAACTGCTCGACGGCACAGCTGGTCGTGGCGCTGAAGCCGCTGCACGATGCCGCCACCATCAAGCGCGTCGTCGTCGCTACCTATCAATCGGTTTCCGGCGCCGGCAAGGAAGGCATGGACGAGCTGTTCACGCAGACGCGCGCGGTGTTCGTCGCCGACCAGGTCGACGTCAAGAAGTTCACCAAGCGCATCGCCTTCAACGTCATCCCGCATATCGATGTCTTCCTCGACGACGGCTTCACCAAGGAAGAGTGGAAGATGGTGGCCGAGACCAAGAAGATGCTCGACCCCAAGATCAAGCTGACCGCGACCTGCGTGCGCGTGCCGGTATTCATCGGCCATTCGGAAGCGGTCAACATCGAGTTCGAGAAGCCGATCACCGCCGACGAGGCGCGCGATATCCTGCGCGATGCTCCCGGCTGCCAGGTCTTGGACAAGCGCGAGGATGGCGGCTACATCACGCCGCTGGAATCGGCCGGCGAAGACGCCACCTTCATCTCGCGCATCCGCGAGGATTCGACCGTCGACAACGGCCTGTCGATGTGGATCGTCTCCGACAATCTGCGCAAGGGCGCGGCGCTCAACGCGGTGCAGATCGCCGAGCTGCTGGTCGAGCGCGGCCTGATCCAGCCGAAGAAGAAGGCGGCATAACTTTTCCGCTCACGGGCCGCACCGCCGCTTGCGCGGCTGGCCCTGCGCGGGCGCGCCGGACGACCGGCGGCCCGCAG
>NZ_AYWR01000044.1:0-20380 GCF_000502935.1 Mesorhizobium sp. LNHC221B00
CTGAGGCGTGCGCAGGTCCGGCTGTGGGGCCGGGGCGCGACGCGGCGGCTCGGCCGGGCGTGCCGCCGGTGCTTGCGGTGCCGGACGCAAAGGGCGTTGCTCCGAACCATCGCCGCCGCCACGACCGGACTTGGCAACGATGTCCGAGAGCTCCTTCAGGGCGTTGATCTGCTCCGAAACGGCGCGGCGAATGGCAGAGGTCGATTCCTTTGCCTCTTCCGGCATCTCGATGACGCCCTTCTTGAGCTCGGCGCGGGTGAGGTCGAGCTCGCTCTTGATTGAGCCCGCGGTGCGCCGCATTTCCTCGGTCGCATCGGCGAAGCGCTTGGTGGCCGAATCGACGACGTCGGTAATGGCGTTGCGGATCTTGTCGGCCGACTCCATCGTCTTGCCTTCGGCGTTCTGCAGCGTCTGGCCGACGAGGTTTTCGAACGAACGCATGACCCTTTCGAGATCTTCCGACTTCTTGACCAGGCCGACCGCGAGATCCTCGAGCGACGACTGCCTTTCGAGCGTGTGTTCGAGGTTGCTCTGGGCCGAACTCAACAGGTCCGAGGCGCTGGCCAGCAGACGGCTGTGTTCGTCGAACTTGGTGGCGATCGAGGCGACCTCACGCAAGGTCGACGAGGACAGGTCCGTCAGCCTTGTCGTGTTCGAATCGACCAGGCGCGCCGAGCTGGCAAAGGTCTGTGCCGCCTTTTCGGTGGTGGCCGCGAAGCTCTGCGTGCTGCCGGTCAGGCGTTCGTCGACCTCGCCGAGATTGACCGCGGCCTGCTCGATCAGCTGGCCGAGCTGCGAGCTGGACTTGGTCATGCGGCCGATGAGGTCGGCGACGCTGTCGGATAGCGACGAGCGGGCGCCTTCGACCGCCGACAAGGTCTCGGCGGTGCGGCTGGCGAGCGCGTTGACAAGGGCCGCATTCTCGCTGCGCAGCTTCTCGGTGGCGCGTTCCGTGACCTCTTCCATGCTCTTTTGCAGTTCCGAGCCGCCCTGGGCGAAACGCTCGACCAACGGGCGAGCGGTTTCGTCGAGGATCTTCGACATCTCGGCGGAGCGCGCCGCGAGCATGGTGTTGAGCTCACGGGTGTTGGCGCCGATCGTCTTGGCGGCGTCGTTGGTGCTCTGGCCGATATGCTGGCCGACCGCAGTGAAGGTCTCGGCGATCACATTGGCGCGCGACACCAGTTGCGCCTCGGCGCTCGAGACCTGCTCGTTGAGCCTCTGGCCCATCGTCTCGGCGGTGTAGGCGAGCCGGTTCTCGACGCTGGCGACCTGCTCCTCGACACGGGCGGCCGCGGCCGCCGCGCTCGATGCGAGACGCTCGTCGGCGCCGGCAAGCGCCTGCTCGATTTCGCGGGCATGCACGGCCAGTTCCTGGCCGGTCTGCCGCGCACGATCGGCGACCCTCTGCTCGGTGTTGGCGAAGGCGCCGACGATGGTCTGCGCGTGCTCGCCGATCGTCGAAGTGCTGTCGGCGATGCGCGAAACCAGGCGTTGGTCGGCCTCTTCGAAGATGCGGCCGATCTCGGACGCGCGGTTGGACAGCGCGTCCGAACCTTCAGCGATGCGCGATACCAATTGCTGGTCGGCGGCATCGAAGATGCGGCCGAGGTCCGATGCGCGGGCAGCGAGCGCCTCGGCCGATTCGCCGATGCGCACGCCGAGCCGCTGGTCGGCGCTTTCGAAGTTGCGCAGGATGTCACCGGCGCGGGCGGCCAGCGACTGTGCCGTTTCGACGGCGCGGGCAACAAGCTTCTGGTCGGCCGCGTCGAAAGTGCCGGCGATCTCGTTGACGCGGGCGGAGAGCTGATCGGCGGTCTCCTGGGCGCGGGCGGCGAGCTTCTGGTCGGCCATGTCGAAGGTTCCGGCGATCTCGCTGGCACGGGCGGCCAGTTGGTCGGCGGTTTCATGGGCGCGGGCCAGCAGCGTGCTGGACGTATCGTCCGCCCGGGCAAGCAAGGTGTTCGAAGTGTCTTCGGCACGGGCGTGGAGACGACGATCCGCATCCTCGAAGGTACGGGCGATGTCTTCGGCCCGCGCCAGCAATGCGGCGGACGTCTGCTCGGCGCGCTCGGCGATCTTGCGATCGGCGTCGCTGAACGCCGCACCAGCCTGCTCATGCAGCGCGCTGGTAACTTCCAGGACCTTTTCGCGCAAAGCGCCGGCGACGAAGACGGCGCTCTTTTCGAGCACGTTGCGGACGTTGTCGACGCCGGTCGAGAGCGCGCGTTCCATGGTGCCGGCGCGTTCCTCGATGATCCCGGTCTGACGGCTGAACGCCTCTTCGATCTTTTCCACGTCGGCCGCGATCGCGGTGGAAATGTCGGTGCTCCTGGCCGCGATCTGATCGATGTGGCCAGACAGCGAGCGGTCGACGTCCTTGCGGGTCTCGGCGAGCTTGCCGAGATCCTCTTCAAGCGCGCGGCTCAGCATGTTGCGGCCTTCGGCCAGCTTGCCGACATGGCCGGCGATGATGCCGTCGATGTCGCCTCGGCTCTCGGTGAGCTTCTGCAGGTCGGCTTCGAGCGCACGCTTGAGAATGTCGCGGCCCTCGGCCAGCTTCTCCACCTGGCCGGCAACCAGACCGTCGATGCTGGAGCGGCTTTCGGCCAGCTTGGCAAGATCGGCTTCGAGCGCGCGCTTGAGAACGTCGCGGCCTTCGGCCAGCTTCTCCACCTGGCCGGCGACCAGGCCGTCGATGCTGGAGCGGCTTTCGGCCAGCTTGGCAAGGTCGTCCTCGAGAGCCTTCGACAGGGTAGAGCGANGCGCACGCTTGAGAATGTCGCGGCCCTCGGCCAGCTTCTCCACCTGGCCGGCGACCAGGCCGTCGATGCTGGAGCGGCTTTCGGCCAGCTTGGCAAGGTCGTCCTCGAGTGCCCTGGACAGGGTCGAACGTTCCTGGACCAGCCTGTCCGCGTGGCTGTTGACAAGGCTGCTGACGCCTTCGAGGTCGTCCTCCAGCGCCTTCGACAGCGTCGAACGATCCTGGACGAGCCGTTCGGAATGGCTGTTGACAAGGCTGTTGACGCTTTCGAGATCGGCTTCGAGTGCCCTGGCGAACTGAGCACGGTCATCGACCAGTTTTTGCGACTGGTCGGCGACGGTGTTCTTGACGGTGTTGAGGTCGGCTTCCAGGGCGCGCCGCAGGATGTCGCGGCCTTCCGAAAGCTTCTCGACCTGACCGGCGACCAGACCGTCGATGCTGGAGCGGCTTTCGGCCAGCTTGGCAAGGTCGTCCTCGAGAGCCTTCGACAGGGTAGAGCGATCCTGAACGAGCCTGTTCATGTGGTCGGCGATGACGCTGTTCACATTCTGCAGGTCGGCTTCCAGGACCCGCGAAAGCTGTCCACGGTCCTCGGCCAGTTTCTCCGACTGGCTGGATATGACGCCCTTGATGGTGTTGAGGTCCGATTCCAGCGCCCGCTTGAGGATGTCGCGGCCTTCGGCCAGCTTTTCGACCTGGCCGGCGACGAGGCCGTCGATGCTCGAGCGGCTCTCGGCCAGCTTGGCAAGGTCGGCTTCGAGCGTCTGCGACAGCAGGCTGCGGTCGTTGGAGAGCCGTCCCGAATGATCTTCGATCAGGTTCCTTATACCCGAAAGGTCGTCCTCGAGCGAACGGCCGAGCAGGCTGCGGTCTTCGGCCAGCTTTGCCGAGTGCGACTCGATAAGGCTCTTGATGCCGGCGATGTCGTTTTCCAACGCCTTGGCGAGAACGGCGCGGCCCTCGGCGATCTTCTCCACCTGGCCGGCGACGAGGCCATCGATGTCGGCCCGGCTGTCGGACAGTTTGCCGAGATCGGCCTCAAGGGCACGCGACAGGATGTTGCGGCCTTCAGCCAGTTTCCCGACATGTCCGGCAACCATTTCATCAATGATCGTACGAGCTTGCACGAGCTTCCCGGAGTCTTCGTTGAGAGCCAGGGAGAGCCGGTTGCGGCCTTCCTCCAGCCTTTCGAGATGGCTGCCGAGCGATGCATCGATGGCAGCGCGCGATTCGTTGACCTTGCGCAGATCCTCTTCGAGGGCACGCGCGATCAGGCTGCGGCCTTCGGCCAGCTTCTGCACCTGGTTGGTCACCGCGGCGTCGATGCCGGCACGGCTCTCGTCGAATTTCGCCAGGTCCGCCTCCATGGCGGCCGCCATGCGCTCACGGCTCTCGGACAGCTTGCGGCTGTGGTTCTCGACGGCTTCCTCGATGCCGACGCGGGCATCGGAAAGGCGCTGGATGTCGGAATCGAACGAACGCGAGACGACATGACGCGCCGCTTCCATGCGTCCGGCAAAGTCGCTGGCGCGGGCCTCCAGCATGGTCGATGTCGAGTTGACGATGTCGGCCATGTCGGCGCCGATCTGGGTCTTGCCCTCATCGATCATCGCGGACAACGTATCCTTGCTTTCGGCGAAGGTGTGGGCGATTTCGCGGGCGCGTTCGACCAGTGTCTCGTTGATCTGGCGGGCGCGGGCCTCGAGCGCCGCGTTGAGCTTCTGCGTGCCGGTGTCGAGTGCCTCGGCGCGGGTCTGGAATTCGCTGATCAGCGCCTGGCCGCGTTCGGCGAGCGTGCGCTCGATGCCGTTGAGGCTGGCTTCGAATTCCGAATTGAGGGTGCGGGCGGCGCCGCCAAGCAGCGACACCATGCCGGTGGTGCGATCGTCGAGCAGGTCGGTCAGCGACCGGGTCAGGCCGTCCGTCGTGTCCGTCAACTTGGCGATGCGGGTGTCGAGCAGGGAGGCGAAAGCCTCGCCGGAGGTCGACAGCCTGTCGGTGATGGTGTCGAGGCGCCCTTCAACCGAATCGAAGATCGACATCGAGCTTTCATTGATGCGGTCGATGAGCGTGTCACCGGAATTGGTGATCGTCATCGACAGCTTGGTCGACGCGTTGAGGATCGAGTCGCGGATGATGTCGCTGGCCGCGCCGATTTCCTCCTTGAGCGTTTCATGCGCGCCCGAAATCGAGGCGCGGACACGCTCCGCATGGGTGACGACCGCCTCGCGCTCGCTGCCGAGCCCGTCGACGAGCGAGCGGATGCGGGTTTCGTTTTCCGAATAGGAGCGCTCGATCTGGTTGACCTCGCTATGGACCAGCGTTTCCAGTTCGACGGCGCGGGCGAGCGTGCGTTCGATGCCTTCGCCCATGGCCGCGACCTCGCGGCGAACGGCTTGGCCGATCATCATGACGCGATCCTGGGCGAGGTTTTCCGGCTCGGTCAGGCGGAAAGCCACTTCGGTCATCGATTGGGCGGCAATGCGCATGTCCTGGGCGCGACGGATCATCGCCGCGAAGGCCCAGAACAGGATGACCGGCACGATCGCCGCGACGGCGAGGCCAATCAGTTCGGGACGGGCAAAGAACTGGTCGAGCGTGCGGATCCGCCAGATGCTCGGTCCGAAAAGCAGGTTGGCCAATCCGCCGGCGCCCGCGATCCAGGCGAGCGAGACAAAGGCAATGACCCAATAGACGGTGTTGGAGGCGCGCCGGTTGAGGCTGTGCAGGAGTGTCTTGTAATCCTTCTGGCGATCGTCATTGGCCGGGGCGAAGCCCGTCGCCTGTGTGCCGAAGCCCGTCGCCTGTGTGCCATTGCCATTGCGCGTCTCAACGGGGCGCAGTTCGGCGGGTTTGGCTTTTGGCGCGGGCTTGGCGGGCTGGGCCTGACTGACGGTGGGCTCCGGCTTCTGGTTGCGCCCCTCTCGTGCCAATTCGTCGGCGGCCTGGGATATCTGTGCTTCCAGATCTTCCATCGAAGCTGCGATATCGAGATCGCCGTCAGTGTCGCTGCTGAGGTCGATATCGAGCGCTTTTTCCAGTTCCCTGGCTACGTCGTTGTCGAGAGTTCTCGTCGTCGTCGTTAGTTTCTTCGCCATGCCTTCGCTACCCTGTACTAGCTGCCGCGGGCTTATAATTGTCTTTGTCGTACCCCCGCGCAGGAGGCTGAAAATGGACCCTCGTATCGTAATGACACAGGGGGGTAAAGAAAACATGCATTCCGTGGGATACGTAAAACTTTAAATATAAGGTTAACAGAAGCGTGATTCCGGTGCCGCTTTCGCAACATTTTTCCGGGCCACTCATTAACTCGTTGTCCACCGGATTCGCCTAGTTTTTCAGGCGACCGAAGAAAACGGAGTTCGAGTTCATGCGTGGCGAAAGCGGCATTGCCTTCTCAATGCCCGGGGGCGACGTATCGGGAACGAGGCAGTCCCGGCCGGTCGATTTGGCACATCTTGCCCGGCAAACGATGGGCGATCGCGCCCTCGAGCAAGAGGTGCTGGCGCTGTTTGTACAGCAGGCGCTATCTGTGCGCGACAAAATAGTCGACGCCGACGTCAAGGGCCGGCTTCTGCTGGCGCATGGGCTGAAAGGCTCGGCGCGCGGCGTGGGCGCCTTCGCCATCGCCGATTGCGCCACCGAGATCGAGCGCCGTCCGGAGGACGGTCAGACACTCAAACGGCTTGGCACGCTGATCGATGAAGTGCGCGATTTCATCGCCGCCATCAATCGCTGATCCCGGTTTGCGGAAAAACGTCACGGAGCGGCGCTTTCGCGCGGCAGTTGACTTGTCTGCCGGAGTGATTATCTCGGCGGAAACTCTCAGGTGACAAATGACAAAACTGACCTTCATCGCCAACGACGGCACACATTTCGACGTGGATGCCGAAAACGGCTCGACGGTCATGGAAAACGCCATCCGCAACGCCGTACCGGGGATCGAGGCGGAGTGCGGCGGCGCCTGCGCCTGCGCGACCTGCCATGTCTATGTCGATGAGGCGTGGACGGCCGAAGTCGGAGAGCCGGAGGCGATGGAAGAGGACATGCTGGACTTCGCCTACGAGGTCCAGCCGAATTCGCGGCTTTCCTGCCAGATCAAGGTGCGCGACGCGCTTGACGGCCTCGTCGTGCGGGTGCCGGAGCGCCAGGGCTGAAAAGCCGATTTTTCCCGCTGCCGCTTGGCAGCGAGCCGGTGGTCATGCAGTCTCACGCCAACACAGCAGCGAGGCAGAGCGCATGACCGGCACCATCAGTACAGACGTCCTCATTGTCGGGGCAGGGCCTGTCGGCCTGTTCGCGGTGTTCGAGCTCGGCCTGTTCGACATGAAGTGCCACCTGATCGACATTCTCGACCGGCCGGGCGGCCAATGCGCGGAACTCTATCCTGAGAAGCCGATCTACGACATTCCCGGCTGGCCTTCGATCTCGGCGCAGGGGCTGGTCGACAAGCTGCTCGAGCAGATCGCGCCGTTCAAGCCGGATTTCACCTACAACCGGATGGTTTCCAGCCTCGAGAAGCTGGAGGATGGCGGCTTTCGCGTCACCACGGACGAAAACGAGGTGTTCGAGGCCAAGGTTGTGGTGATCGCCGCCGGTGGCGGCTCGTTCCAGCCGAAGCGCCCGCCGATCCCCGGCATCGAACCCTATGAAGGCAAGAGCGTCTTCTATTCGGTGCGCCGGATAGAAGATTTTCGCGGCCACGACCTGGTCATCGTCGGCGGCGGCGACTCGGCGCTCGACTGGACGCTGAACCTGCAGCCGGTGGCAAAGAGCGTCACGCTGGTCCACCGACGGCCCGAATTCCGGGCGGCACCCGACAGCGTCAACAAGATGTATGCCATGCAGGAGATGAAGCAGCTGGAATTCAAGGTTGGCCAGGTGACCGGGCTCACCGGCGCCGACGGCCAGCTCTCATCCGCGACTATCAAGGGTGGTCCGGAGGGCGATGTCGAGGTGCCTTGCACCCGCATGCTGCCATTCTTCGGCCTGACCATGAAGCTCGGCCCGATCGCGGAATGGGGGCTCAATCTCCACGAAAACCTGATCCCGGTCGACACCGAGAAGTTCCAGACATCGGTGCCCGGCATTTTCGCGGTGGGCGACATCAACTGGTATCCCGGCAAGCTGAAGCTGATCCTGTCGGGTTTTCACGAAGTGGCGCTGATGGCGCAGGCCGCCAAGCGCATCATCAGCCCCGGCGAGCGCATCGTGTTCCAGTACACGACTTCGTCCACGAGCTTGCAAAAGAAACTCGGCGTGGTGGAGTGACCTGGCTGACCGGCTCTACTCGGCCATCACCGGCGGGTGCTCGGCCTGGCCGCGAAGCGGTTTCTCCGGCATCAACGCAAGCGTGATCAGCGCCAGGAACAGCGTCGCCGCGGCGACAAGGAAGATCATCACGAAGGGCTCGGCGGATATGACCTGGCCGACGGCCAGCGTGCCTTCGCCGGCCAGCGGCAGGCCATAGCCGAGGGCGACGGCGCCGAGCATTGCAACGCCCAGCGCGCTGCCCAGCGAACGCAGGAAGGTCAGCACGCCGGTCGCGACGCCAAGATGCGCCCGGTCGACGGCGTTCTGGACCGATACGGTGGCGACCGGGAAGGTCGTCCCGCTGCCCAGGCCGATGCAGACCGTCAGGACTTCGACGACCAGCAGCGAAGGGTGCCCGGCGACGAGGGCGAGCAGGCCGAGGCATATGATCGAGAAGAGCACGCCCACCATGGCGATCCGCTTGTAGTGGACGAAGCGCGGTATTGTTCGCCCGCTGAATGTCGCGCCGGCCACGGTGCCAAGCAAAAGCCCCAGCATCGCAAGACCCGACTCGCTGACCGACAGGCCGACGATCGACTGCAGGTAGACAGGCAGGTAGACCGCCAGGCCTATGTTGGCAGCCTGCAGAAGGAACATCGACAAGGTGCCGGCGCGGACGATCGGGTTGCTCAGCACTTCAAGCGAGATCAGCGGTTCGGCCGCGCGCAGCAGCCGCAGCGAAAACGCCGCCCAGAAAACCACCGATGCCGCCAGCAGCCCGAGGATTTCGCCGGACAGCCACGGATACTCGCTGCCGCCCCAGTTGAGCGCCAGCAGCAGCAAGGCCGTGGCCGCGACGAGCAGCAGCGCGCCCAGGCCGTCGATGCGATGCCGCTTGGCGGCGATCGGCAGCTTCTTGAGCGGGTTGTTGATGATCGCCATCGCCAGCAGGCCGAGCGGGATGTTGATCCAGAAAATCAGCGACCAGTGAAGATGTTCGGCGAAGGTGCCGCCAAGCAGCGGCCCGGCGATGCTGGCAACGGCCCAGGTGCCGGAGATCCAGGCGGCGTAGCGCGCTCGTTCGCGTGGCGGGACGAGGTCGCCGATGACGGTTTGCGTCAGGGTGAACAGGCCGCCGCCGCCGGCGCCCTGGATGGCCCTGCCGACGACCAGCACAAACATGTTGGGCGCCATCGCGCTGACCACCGATCCGAGGAGAAAGATCAGGATGGCGGCATAAACGGTTGGCCGGCGGCCATAAACATCCGAGATCTTGCCGTAGAGCGGTGCCATGGCGGTCGCGGTCAGGAGATAGCCGGTGACGATCCATGGCAGGTACTGCGCATGGCCGAGCGCGTGCCCGATGGTCGGCATCGCCGGCGCGACGATGGTCTGATCGAGCGCCGCCAACAGCATCGACAAAAGCACGCCGGCGATGATGGCGTTCTTCTCGCTTTCGGTCAGCGGCGTGGCTGCAGCCGTCATGGTCTGCTTGTCGACAGCCTGGTCCATAGTCTTTTGTCCATGTGCTTGCGCGCCGTGCGGTTCACCGACAGGGCTGGCCTGGTGCGTCCGCCACGCGATCGGTCGTGGTGCTCGTGCTCGATGGGTCGTGCGCTGCCAACCCGTGATATGTCGTTCCCTATAGGCCGATTTCGACCGCCGCTCGAAAATTTTTCGAATCTGGCACTACGCTTCGGCCGGATTGGCGCCATGGATGCGCCGAGGAAAATTCAGGCCGGCGGCCGCAATTGGCCACTCTCGATGCGCTCGATGCGATAGCGCAGCAGCCGCAGGATGCGGCTTTCGAAATTGACGCCCTCGACGCGATCGAACTGCACCTGGGCGCGGTCGTGCTCGGCGAGGACGGCGGCGGTGATTTGGGCCGCCTTGGCCTTTGCCGTATCGCAATCCTTCCGCGGATAGGTCGCCTTCAGCGCCTCTTCCAGCTTGCGGGCATGGTTCTTGGCGATCTCGACATGGCGCTCCTCATGGCGCTTGATGTCGGCCGACAGCGTGTCCCAGAACAGTTTCACGTCGGCATCCGCCTTGCGCGGGCGGCGCCATTCCGGAAGGATCACCTTGACCTTGACGGTCACGGCGGCGTCGGCGATCCGGCAGGAACCTGCCTGCCGGGCGTAGCTGATGCGGGTAGTGAAGGCCATCTGGGTGGCACCGGGGTGGCGGGAGCCCGTGCTCTTGACCTGTGGCCCGCGTTTGGAAAGCTGCGTCTCGATATCGTCGAGGGTGCTGCCGCCGATGGAAAAATAGCTGTATGTCTTGACGAGGTTGGCCGCGCCCGCCGGGATTGCGGTCATGGCAAGCAGCAGTGCGCAGAGCAGGGATCGTTTCATCATGTTGCCTCTTCGAGCACCTTGCTTTACGGCCGTTGCCGGCGCAACGGAATTGATCCGGCGCGGATCAGACATCGTTGATGAGCCTAGAGTCGGATGATTTCGGGTCGGTTTGACCTGAAATCTGAATTCGCCTCCAAATCAAAGAGGTAGAGCATCATGTCGTCCGAAAACCGCTTCACATTTTTCGGCACCATGCTCCAAGGTTGACGAGCAATGACGGCGAGGCGATGGCAACTGGCCCATGGACGCCATCTCGACCTTGGCGAAAGAGCCGTGGTTGCCGGCATCCTCAACGTTACCCCTGACAGCTTTTCCGACGGCGGCCTGTTCGATGCAACCGAGACGGCGCTGGCCCAGGCACGCCGCATGATCGCCGAAGGGGCGGGGATTGTCGATGTCGGCGGGGAATCGACCAGGCCCGGCGCTGCCGCGATATCGGCCGGGGAGGAACAGGCGCGCGTCCTGCCTGTGATCGAGGCGCTGGCGAGCGCCGGCGACGTGCTGATTTCGGTCGATACCTATCGAGCCGAAACCGCGCGCCTTGCGGTGGCTGCCGGCGCGCACATCGTCAACGATGTCTGGGGTTTGCAGCGCGAGCCTGACATTGCGCGCATCGCGGCTGAAACCGGCGCCGGGCTCATCGTCATGCATACCGGGCGGGATCGCGAGAAGCTGCCCGACGTCATTGCCGACCAGCTGGCTTTCCTGGGAAAATCGCTGGAGATCGCCCGCGGGCACGGTGTCGCCGACGACCATATCGTGCTCGACCCCGGCTTCGGCTTCGCCAAGGAGACGGCGGAGGAAAACCTCGACCTGATGGCGCGGTTTTCCGAGCTTCATGGGCTCGGCTTTCCGCTGATGGCCGGCACCTCGCGAAAGCGCTTCATCGGCACCGTCACCGGCCGCGATGCGGCCGACCGCGCCGCCGGAACGGCGGCGACCAGCGTCATCCTCAGGCTCAAGGGCGCGCATCTGTTTCGCGTCCACGATGTCGCAATCAACGTGGACGCGCTGGCCATGGCGGATGCTATGCTGGCACGTGAAACCGCCGCATCGGCCCGAAAATCGGGATCGATTTTCGGAAAGCACGATGCGTAGATTCAAAAGTGTTAGAGCGTATTTTGTGCGTCCAAGTGGACGCACGTCGCTCTAAGGACCGGGACGCTGAGCCATGTATGTCATCCGCTTGAAAAACTGCGCCTTCTTTGCCCGGCATGGCGTGCTGGACGAGGAGGAGGCGCTGGGCCAGCGTTTCTATGTCGACGCGGTGCTGTCCGTCGAACCCGGGCGCGCCCTTGTCGACGACGCGATCGGGGAAACCGTCAATTATGGCATCGCCTTCATGGTGATCGAGAAGATCATCACCGGCGAGCGGCGCTTCCTGATCGAGGCCCTGGCAATGGAGGTGGCAAAGGCGCTGACGGAGCGGTTTCCCCAAATCAGGAAGGCCGAAATCACCGTGCGCAAGCCCAATGCCCCGGTGCCCGGCGTGCTCGATTACGTCGAGGTGACCGTTGTCTGGCCAGAATAACACCGTCTATCTCAGCCTCGGCGGCAATCTCGGCGACCCGGCGGCCTCGATGGCCGCGGCGCTGCGCATTCTCGACGCCGATGCCGATACAAGCGTGGCCGCTGTTTCCTCGCTCTACCGCACGCCGCCCTGGGGCAAGCTCGACCAGCCGGATTTCCTCAATGCCGCGGCCGAACTGTCGACGCAGCTTTCACCTCGCGCGCTGCTCGACCTCTGCCTCGACGCGGAGCGCAAGCTGAAGCGGGTGCGCGAGGAGCGCTGGGGGCCGCGCCTGATCGACATCGACATTCTGGTGTTCGGCGACCGTGTCATCCATGAGACCGGCTTGGAAGTGCCGCATCCGCGCATGCTGGAGCGCGCCTTCGTCCTGGAGCCGCTGGCCGAGATCGCGCCCCGTCTGGCGGTCGACGGGCGAAGCGTATCGGAGCGTTTGGGCGGGGTGGATGCCGCCGGTATCGAGCGGCTGCCATCCGGCCGCGACTGGTGGCTGCGATAAAGCACCAAAATAAAGAAGCAGACCCGCGTCAGCCAGAGAAACCGCCACCGTCCAGAAATGCCATTTCTTCCGGCGTGGTATCGCGGCCGAGCATCTTGTTGCGGTGCGGAAAGCGGCCGAAGCGCTGGATGATATCGCGGTGCTCCTCGGCATATTTGAGGTATTCCGGCGCATTGGCGGCGGTGAGCGCCACGGACCTTTCCTGATCGGCGAGCAGTTCCGAGTGCTCGAATGGCAAATACAGGAACACGCGGAGTTCGGGTTCGAGCAACAGATCGTGGCCAGCCATGATCGCTTTTTGAGCGAAATGCCTGGCAAGCGGGTCGGTGGCGCACATATGGCCGGTGCCGCGAAAGCAATTGCGTGGAAACTGGTCGAGCAGGACCATCAGCGCCAGCGAGCCTTCGGCATGATCCGACCAGCCGTCGCATTCACGCCGCGCGGCTGCGTAGTGCAGGTCGAGAAAGCGATTGCGGAAGTCGGCATCGAAAGCCTCGTTCTTCTCGAACCATGCATCCTCGCCAGCGTCACGCCAGAATGTGGTGACCGACAGGGCTCTGCTGTCCAATTCCATGCGTGGTTCCCTATTTAATCGGCAGTTTCGGATTTGTGCAGCACGCCGGCCGTCTCTTCATTGAGGGCCTGGCCGGCACGACGCGGCGTGGAGAGCGGCGTCGGAATCGGCGTTCCGATATTGCCCCTGAGAAAACGCTGTCCGGCGCGAATGCCTTCGGCGAGCTGGGTTTCGAAACGGTCGGTGTCGCGGCGCCTGACATCCTCGATCGTTTCGGCGACGTCCTCCGGATCCACACCGAGCGATTCCAGGGCCGAGCCGCCGAACACCAGCGCCGATTCGAAGGTCTCGCGCAGCTGGAAGTCGACGCCCACGCGAATGAGCTGCAGTGCCGTGCCGCGATCGAAGGCGCGGGCTAATACGGTCAGCAACGGAAACTCGGCTTTGACAAGCTCGGCGATGCGAACCGCGACATCGGCCTTGTCGACGCAGATGAGCACGGCGCGCGCCCGGCCGGCACCGGCCGCATGCAGGATGTCGAGCCGCGTGCCGTCGCCATAGTAGACCTTGAAACCGAAGTCGGCGGCCGCCTGGATCATCTCGACGTCGTTGTCGATGATCGACACATCGATGCCGCGAAGCAGCAGCGGCTGGCTGGCGATCTGGCCGAAGCGGCCGAAGCCGATGATCAGCACGCTGCCGCTCAGGCCGTCGGCGACATCGACCCCATCGAGCGACTGCTCGTCGCGCGGCGTCAGGTAGCGCAACGCCACGATCGCCAGCGGGGTCAACACCATCGAGATGATGACAATGGCGGTGAGCGTCGCATTGGCCTGGTTGTCGATGATGCCGACAGCGGCGGCGGCGGAATAGAGAACGAAGGCGAATTCGCCGCCTTGCGCCATGAAGACCGCGCGTTCCAGCGCTTCGCGATGGCCTGTCTTGAGGATGCGGGCGACGGCATAGATGCCGAACGCCTTCATTGCCATGTAGGCGACGACATAGATGGCGATCAACTTCCAGTTCGCGGCCACAACATGCAGGTCGAGCGACATGCCGACCGCAAGGAAGAACAGGCCGAGCAGGATGCCGCGGAACGGTTCGATGTCGGCCTCGAGCTGATGGCGGAAGGTCGATTCGGACAGAAGCACGCCGGCCAGGAACGCACCCATCGCCATCGACAGGCCGCTGAGCTGCATGGCGAGCGCCGACCCGAGCACGACCAGAAGCGCGGCGGCCGTCATGACTTCGCG
Organism: Mesorhizobium sp. LNHC221B00; assembly: GCF_000502935.1. NCBI lineage: Bacteria > Pseudomonadati > Pseudomonadota > Alphaproteobacteria > Hyphomicrobiales > Phyllobacteriaceae > Mesorhizobium > Mesorhizobium sp. LNHC221B00. The sequence continues at coordinate 14,169 of NZ_AYWR01000044.1, forward strand.
GGCACGGGCATCCGCCAGGATGCGGAAGAAGGGGTTGAGCAGATAGCGCCCGGCCACCACCAGCCCGACGATCGCGGCAATGCCGATACCGACCTCTGTCAGCCGCTCCGACAGGCTGGTGTCGGCGCCGCCGGGCGCCAGGAACGCGATCAGGGCCAGCAGCGGCACGATGGCGAGGTCTTCCAGCAGCAAAATGGAGACGATGCGCTGGCCTTTCGGCGAGGCGATTTCACCGCGTTCCTCGAGGAGCTGCATGACGATCGCCGTCGAGGTCAGCACGAATCCGGCGCCGGCGACGAAGGATTGCGAGACTGGAAACCCGCCGGCCATTCCAACGCCGGTCAGCAGGACCGCGCAGACCCCGACCTGAAACGCGCCGAGCCCGAAAATCTCGCGGCGCAAGCTCCATAGCCGCGACGGCTGCATTTCCAGCCCGATGATGAACAGGAACATGACGACGCCGAGTTCGGCGACATGGAGGATGGCTTCCGATTCGGAAAAGACGCGCAGGCCGAACGGTCCGATCACCACGCCGGCGGCCAGGTAGCCGAGAATCGAGCCCAACCCCATGCGCTTGAAGATAGGAACGGCGACGACGCCGGCAGCAAGCAGCGCCACCACCTGGACCAGATCGCTGCCCGATGCCTCTGCCGCCATGCCGTCATTCCGCTCGTTCGAGGATCGTTTTCGATTGTGAAGTCGTGTGACAAGGGCGCAAAGATACGGGCTTCGGCGGGGATCGAACAGCCCCGAATCCGGAACCAGGGCGATGTTGCAGGCGCGATACACAAGTTGACGCCGCAACCACGTTGCTTCTTGCCACAATCAGAGGTTAAGGACGCTCGGCTTCGGCCATTGGAGGGCGCGACGATCAAGTCGCGCCCTTTTTGAGGAGATGACTGACATGAAGAAGTTTTTGTTTGTTGCCGTCGGCCTGGCGGTGCTGGCCGGTTCGGCTTGCTCCAAGGCGCCCGAGTGCACGGCGGAGATCGCGACCAAGAAAGCGCAGGACATGGCCGCCGCGCTGCAGGAAGCGATCACCAAGGATCCGTCCAAGGCGGCTGACCTGACCGCCAAGGTCCAGGCGGTGACAACGAAATACCAGGGCACCACCACCTTGGCCGACGCCTGCAAGGCCTATGACGAGTTGACCGCGGCGATCAAGGGCTAAACGCCTGATTCGATGGGATCAAAGCCAAGCGGCGACCTTGATGGTCGCCGCTTTTTTGTTTCGGGCAAGATCCAGGACGGTCAGTTCGGCGCGATGGAACCGACTTCGACGGTATCGACGCGTTTCAGGCTCATGCCGATCACCGGGACAAGCTGATCGGCGACGCGGACGGCAACGGTCACGGTCATCGAATTGTCGTCGGGAATGCGGGCCTGCATGACGCCGCGCAGCTGGTTTCGGTTGATGGTGAAGACCACCTTGCGGGCATCGACCACATTGCCGCCAATAATGTCGAGGCCGGAACCGGCCGCGCCGCCCATGAAAGAGCCCTTATAGTCGCGGCCCCTGCGCTCGATCTTGGCCGACATCTGCTGGGTGAACATGCCGACCCGGCAGCCGCCGTCGAGCGTCATGCCCATCTGGCCGTCGGGCGTCGAGCCGGTGAAGCTGCAGTTGAATTTCGTGCCCTTGTACTTGCCGGCGACGATCTCGCCCGGGCCAACCCATTTGCCTTCGGCCGAATGGAAGAACTGTTTGTCCGGCTCCGCCGCTGACGCCCCCGAGGCGATGCCGGCGACCGCTGTGATCGCGGCGGCGAGAGGCAGGATGCTGGACAGAATTACGCTTTTCATCGACGACACCCGGCAACAAAGAGGCTGTTTGAAACCGGTTCGACCATGAAGAAGATTGGTTAATGCTTCGTCACTTTCGGTGTTCGAAAGCGCAATCTGTCAACCATCTCGAAGGCTCGAACCTTGTTTGCCGGGCTCGGCGGTTTCGGCGCCTTTCCTTGTCGCAAACGATGTCAGCGCCGAGAGGAAATCGCCCAGGCCCGGGCGCTTCGCGGCGCTGAAGGGCAGGGGACGAGCGGTCTCCATCGCGGCGATGCCGATGCGCGCCGTCATCATGCCGTTGACGACGCCCTCGCCAAGCTTGGCCGAAAGGCGTGCCGCCAGGCCGTGGCCGACGATCTGCTGGACGAAACTGTCGCCAACAGCGATCGAGCCGGTGACCGCCAGATGCGCCAGCACGCTGCGCGCCAGGCGGAAGAACCCCAGCGTTCCCGGCCGCCCGCCATAAAGTTCCGACAGCCGGCGGATGAGGCGCCCGGCCTCGAACACGACATAGGCGACATCAACGAGCGCCCGCGGGCTGACCGCCGTCACCAGCGAGACGCGCTTGGCGGCCTCGAGGATCATCACCTTGGCCCTGGCGTCCAGGGGGCCGAGAATCTCCGCTTCGGCCAAGCGTACCAGATTGCCGCCGTCGATGATCTCGCCGCGCAGTTCGGTCAGGGCGCGGCGGCCGGCCGCCGTCTCGGGCTTGGCCGCGACGAAGGCCGACAGTTCGTCGACCACCGACCGTGCCGCCTTCGGATCGTCGCGGGCGATGGCATCCAGCGCCCGCTTCTGCAGCTTTTCGACTTCGGCGAGGCGGGCGATCGCCAGGAATTCGCGGATGAGTATCACCAGCAACGCCAGTACGGCGACTGCGGCCATGCCGGCGGCCAGCCAGCCCAGCCATTCGGCGCGCGCGAACAGATCGCGGATGAGCTGGTCGGTCCGCAGGCCGACAGCCAGCGAAACCAGGACGCCAATGGCGCCGAAGAAAATGCCGCCGAACAGCGAGCGTTTCCTGGGAGCGATCGCCGGCGGCGGTTCGGCGGCGATGATATCGGGTTCGTCGAAGACGTCGACTTCCGCCGGGATGACCAGCGCGACGCCGGGCTTCATCGCACGAGGTTTGCGCGAGGGCTCGTCCGGGCGCGCCTGTGGCGTCTGTTGTCTCGGCGCGGCCTCCGGCTCGATGCGGAAGGCCGCCGGCTTGCGGGGCGCGGTCATGCCAGATGGTCCCCGATCAGGAACTGCAAGGCACGGTCGAGCCTGATATGCGGCAGCGACAGCGTGACGCCTTCGGCCGTGCGTTCGAGTTTTGGCGGACGGAACCGGACAAAACGGATTGCCGGGTCGGCAGAGTCCTGCCTGTGGTCGGGACCCGAAACGTCGAACACCGCATCAATTTTCTCCGGTAAATCACCGGGAAATATAGCGGTTTCCGTCTTTCCGTCGAACGTTTCACCGTTGATCTTCTCGCCGGCGATCGGCGTGCCGATGATGACCGGCAATGTCTCGCGGCCCTGCTTGACGGTGCCTTCGCGGGTCGCGCGCACCGCCGCCATGGCGACCACATCGACGTCGGCGCCGGTGAAATTCGCCCGCGCCACGGCACGGTCGGCCAGACGACGCACGATCGCCTGCAAGCGGTCATGGCTTTCGTGGTGCAGGTGATCGGCCTTGGTCGCCGCGACCAGGATGCGGTCGATGCGCCGTGAAAACAGGTCGGTGAGGAAACTGCCCCGCCCGGGACGGAAACAGGCCAGGATCTCGGTTACCGCCCGCTCCAGGTCGGCCATGGCGCCGGGGCCGGCGTTCAGCGCCTGCATGGCGTCGATCAGCACGATCTGGCGGTCGAGACGGGTGATGTGTTCGCGGAAGAAGGGTTTGACGACATGCGTCTTATAAGCCTCGTAGCGCCTTTCCATCATGGCATGGAGCGATCCGCTACGCGGGCGCCTGTCGCCGAGGCCAGGCAGCGGCGCGAAAGTCAGCGCCGGCGAGCCTTCGAGGTCGCCAGGCATCAGGAAGCGGCCGGGCGGCAAGGTCGAAAGTGCCCTTTCGTCGAGCTTGCAGGCCTTGAGATAGGCGGCGAAGCTTTCGGCCAGGCGGCGTGCAGTCATCTCGTCGGCGTCGGCGTTCGGGTCGATCTCGGCGGATATCGCCCGCCAGGCCCACGACAGGTCCTCGCGCACCGGCAAAGTGGCCATCTCAATGGCCTCGCGCGAAAAATCGGCGAAGGATTTGCCGAGCAGCGGCAGGTCGAGTAGCCATTCTCCGGGGTAGTCGACGATGTCGACCGACAGTTTGCCTGACGAGAACATGCGGCTCCAGCCGGAGGCCGATTCATACTCGATGGTCAGCCGCAGTTCCGAAATGGCGCGCGTCGAATCAGGCCAGACGCGGTCGTTGACCAGTGCGGCGATGTGATCCTCGTACTGGAAGCGCGGCACGGCGTCATCCGGCTGTTCTTCGAGGAAGGCGCGTGCGATTCGCCCGGACTTCTGCGCCTCGAACAGCGGCAGGCGCCCGCCGTGGATCAGATTGTGGACCAGGGCGGAGATGAACACCGTCTTGCCGGCGCGCGAAAGCCCTGTAACGCCCAACCGCATCGATGGAGAAAAAAGCCCTGAGGCGCGTCCCGACAGCGTATCGAGGGCAATTCTCGCCTCGTCGGTGAAGGTGGTCAGCGATGATGCCAAAATGTGATCTCTCGGGCTTCTGTCCGTCCGATATAGGCTCTGGAACCCAGCTTTGAAATGGCGCTGGGAAATGGCGCCGGAAATCGGGATCAAAGATCGGCCGGTGTCAGAAACGCTTCGAGATAGCCGGCGTGCTGGGACGCTTTCGCCAGATCGTCGAGGAAACGCACCACCGCCAGGCCGGAGGTCGGGAACCCATGATTGAGCATTGCACGCGCCGTCTCGTCGCCGTCGCCGGAAACCGCCATGGCCAGATCCTCCGTCATCGGGTTGTGGCCGATGACCAGCAGCGAACCCGAGCCGCCGTGCTCCTGGATGAGGCGGAGATAGCCGGCCGCGTCCTCGCTGTAGAGCGTGTCGAAAAACAGAACCTTGCCGGTGTCGGTCTGGCCGGCCAGGCCCTCGAGTGTCTCCTTGGCGCGCTTGGCATTGGAGCACAGCGTCAGGTCCGGAACATAGCCCCGTGATCGCATGGCTGTTCCCATGATCTCGGCATCGGCGCGGCCGGATGCATCGAGAGGGCGATCGAAATCGCGCATGCCGGGCAGCGCCCAACCGGCCTTGGCGTGCCGTAACAGATAGAGCCTGCTCACCCAACCTCCATGACGCCGAAAGCCGAAACCGCACCGCGATTAGCCACGAGAACGGCTTGGCGCACAATGGTTCGTGTTCTCGGCGCGATGAATCACAGGAGACTGCGCGGCAAAGGGTTGACGCACTTTCTCCATCGAATCAGGGGCATCTCGCCCCAAGGAGGGCCGCCGGGATACTTTAACAATTGCGTGAGTCGGTCGCCGATTGCGCTTGTGCAGGCGTTTGGTCGCGAATATATAGGCGCCAAATTTGGGGCTGTTTGGGTGAGTCGAATGAACGACATCGTTACCGCCGATTACGTACCCTCCGAAGACGAGCCGTTCATGAACGAACGACAGAAATCCTACTTCCGCCAAAAGCTCGTCACCTGGAAAACTGACATACTACGCGAAGCGCGCGAAACTCTCGAAATCCTGCAGCAGGAAAACGCCAACCACCCGGACCTCGCCGACCGCGCCTCTTCGGAAACAGACCGCGCCATCGAGCTCAGGGCCCGCGATCGCCAGCGAAAGCTCATCTCGAAGATCGATTCGGCGCTGCAGCGCATCGACGAAGGCACTTACGGCTATTGCGAGGAAACCGGCGAGCCGATCGCGCTGAAGCGGCTCGATGCGCGCCCGATCGCGACATTGTCGATCGAAGCGCAGGAACGGCATGAGCGCCGCGAGAAAGTCTACCGCGACGACTGAGCCGTACTTCCAGCGCTGAGGTGCAGTGACATCGATGTTGAAATGGCCGGGAAACCGGCCATTTTTATCGAGAACTCAGCGCCGAATCAGCCCAGCCCACCGGCAAGCGGCTCAGGCGCGCTACTTTTTCTGGCTGGACAGTTCGCCCAGAAGCTTGGTCATTTCGTCGTCGAGGGACTGCGGCGCCTTGGCCGCCGGTTTGCCCACCGGGCCGCCGGAGCGAGGCTGGTCGAGCGAAACCTCGAGTTCCCTCATCAGCGTGTCGTCGATGCTGTCCTGCCTTGACGGCGGCGGCGCGTGCTTGACGACATTGGCGTTGGCGGAGCCATAGGCGGGCAGCGGCGTGACATTGGTCGACTGATAGGGTTGCGTCGCCGGCTTCGGTGCGGGCGCCGGTGGCGGCGCTGCCGGGCGCGGGCGGGCGGGCATTGCCGCGGTCACC
>NZ_AYWR01000045.1:0-18331 GCF_000502935.1 Mesorhizobium sp. LNHC221B00
GTTCGACGTCATCGGCGGCGATATCCAGAAGCGGTCCGCAGCCCTGATCCGGGCCGGAGGATCGCTTGTGACAATCGTCGGACCGACGGATATTCGACCTGCAGATGGCCTGACGGTTGACTTCGTCGTCGAAGCTGATCGCGGCCAACTGAGCGAGATCATCAAGCGGGTGTGCGACGGGCGACTGCGGGCGAACATCGGCAAAGTCGCGACCCTCGACGAGGCGGTCGCCGCCTTCAGCTCGACCGAGCGACGCACGGGGAAAACGGTCATCCGTGCTCGTCAGTGAGGGCTCGGGGGGCAGGGTGGTTCCTCTCTCCCCAGTCAACATGAAGTCGGCACTGGAACGGCAGTTTCCTGCTCGGAATCAAAAGTCGAAAGTCCGCTCCCGGCCCCAATGCGGCCGCGCTCGTAGCGTTATGGTCGGTATGCATTGATTGACCTTCTTTGTGGATAGAACTGAGGCACCGCTCCGGTAAAAACTAGTCATCTTCTTGGTCCTTTGGTTCGCCAGACCATACGAGAGAATACGAGAGATATGGGTTGGCGAACCAGCCGCTAACGTACTGATTTTCTGTCGAAAACGTTGACCCTCAGAGGTTATTGGTCAAAGGGTTACGAAGCGGTTCGCCCGAATTGATTCAAGAAGCTGATCCAGCCGTTCGCTGGCCGCATTTATCTTCTCCCGAATAGCAGCAATGCGCCTCATCACTCTCGTTCAGGCGGGCTGCCATCTTTCCTGAAAGCTGCCGGTCCGTTCAGGATGGTCGCCGGCGGGCAACAGATTGTCGCGCTTTCTATAACCGGAGTTGTTTATGAAACTGGAGACGCAAGGCTCCGCGGCGATCATCTATGCAGCTCGCTCGCTGCCCTGGATTCGATGCCGATCATCGGGTTTCGACGCCGAAGCCGTGCACCGGAATTTCGGCCTGGCCGAAGGGTTGTTGACCGTCGGACTGCAGCGAACTGGCAACGGGCCGCAGAAGCCCCATGTGTCTGTGGCTGATGTCCTGGCATTTGCCGATCGGCCAGAGTTCGAAAATCCGGTCTTCCAAAATCGATGACACAGGCCCTTTGGGGAAAGAGGGTGCACAAGCTGTGTTGGCAGTTTGAGAATTCGCCGATATGCCGCACAACGATAAATGCAACGCCGAGCCGGAACACGCCCGAGCAATGTCAGCTTCGCAGGAGGACAAGTAGCCGTGACGCAGAAGGGGATCACCTTGAGGGACGTTGCTGCCGCGGCCAATGTATCGCGCGCTACGGCCGCGCGGGCGCTCAACAGCTACGGTTATGTCGGCGACGAGACCGCACTTCGGGTGCTGGAGGCGGCTGAAAGACTGGGTTATCGGGCCAATCTCGTAGCGCAGGCCCTCCGCAGCGGTCAGTTGCCGATCGTCGGCTTCGTGCCCGGCGACATCCAGAATCCGTTCTTCGCGCGCATCGCTCACGACATCGAGGTGGAATTGCGCAAGCACCGGCACAACCTGCTGATCGCAAGCAGCGAAGAGAATATCGAACAGGAAAAGGAGCTGCTGGAGAGTCTGCGCTCACTGAGCATTCGCGGCTTCATCCTGGCGCCAACCTCAGCGACCGACAGCGAGCACATCGTGCGGCTGGTGCGTGACGGCGCACCGGTCGTGCTGATCGACCGCGTCGTCAAAGAGGTGCACTGCGACAGCGTCGGCGTCGACAACGAGGGCGGCGCGGGCGAGGCCGTGGATTACCTAGTCGCCAACGGTCACAAACGGATCGGGCTGTTGCGCGACGAATCCCGTATCTTCACCGCGCAGGAGCGTCTTGCCGGGTACCGGAACTCACTGCAGTCGCATGGCATCGCGCTGGATGAATCGCTGATCAGCGTGTCGCGCTCCACGGTCGAACATGCCGTCGAAGCCACCATCCGCCTGTTCAGCCGACGTAACCGTCCTACAGCGCTTTTCACGGTGGACAGCATGATGACCCAAGGCGCCCTTCTCGGCCTGCGCTCACTGGGGCTCGCAATCCCCAACGACGTGTCACTGGTCGGCTTCGACGACTTCAATCTCGCCACTTTCACCGATCCGCAGATCACCGTCGTAGCCCAGCCCATCTCCGAGATCGGACCGCTCGCGGCCAAGCTGCTGCTCGAACGGCTCGCCGGAAAGAAAGTTGCGCCGCGTCACATCCGGTTCCCGACGCGCCTCGTCATTCGTGGCTCGGTCGCACACCTGCGCTGACCGGCACAGAACTTCCGTTTCAGACATTTGCTCGCGGGGGGGCTTGCCAACCGCAAAAAAGCATGGCCATTATTTGGATGTGAGATCGATCTCACAACCTAACGGTTAATCAAAGGCTGGCTGGACGGCGCCTCGATTTTGGCGGCCCGGTAGGATTCCGCCGAATGCGAGTACAAGGAAGAACGACATGTTGAATTTCGATAGGGATCGCTTCGTAAGGATACAGAGCGGGGCCGTTTCCATAGCTGGCGAGGCGCGCACGCTCATGCGCGCGCTGCTTGCGGACGGCGTCGAGAGGCTGTTTTTCATGGGCACCGGCGGTGTGCAGCTTCTCACTCTGCCTGCGATCGAACTGGCGAAATGCTACTCCACGTTCCCGGTGAGCGCCGAATATCCGGCACAGGTCGTGCTCGATCCGCCGGCCGGCCTCGACAACAAGGCTGCGGTCGTCATTCCCTCGCTGTCAGGCACGACCAAGGAAGGCGTGGAGCTCATGGCGTTCCTGAAAAGGCGTGGCGTGCGAACGATCTCGCTCACCGGTCATTCGGACACCCCGATCGCACAGGAAGCAGACCACAATTTCACGAACTTCGCCGAAGACGACACCTCATCGGAATCATTCTACCTGCAGACGCTGCTGATCGTCCTGGCACTGCTGGCCGAGCGCGGCGAATGTGACAATTTCGACGCTAGTGTCGCGGAACTTCAGCTTCTTCCCGGCCTTCTTGCCGATGCGAAGGCCGCCTTCGAGGACAAAGCCGCCGAACTGGCCGCGACAATCAAGGACGAGACCTACCACATCTTTACCGGCGCCGGCTCGGTGTGGCCGGAAGCCAACTATTACGGCATGTGCATCCTTGAAGAGATGCAGTGGATCCGGACCCGCCCAGTGCATGCCGCCGACTTTTTCCACGGCACGCTCGAACTCGTCGAGCCGGGCGTCAGCGTCTTCGTGTTCAAGGGCGAGGATCGCCTTCGCCCACTGGCCGACCGGGTCGAGAATTTCGCCAGGCGCTACACGGACCGCGTCCGTACGCTGGATGCTGCTTCGGTCCAGCTGCCGGGCATCTCCCAAGAGGTGCGCGGCATGATCTCGCCGGTACTGCTCGCCACCCTGCTCGAGCGACTGAGCGCGCATCTCGAAGTGCTGCGCAATCACCCGCTGACCACCCGTCGCTACTACAAACGCGTTGAATACTGATCCCCTCTCACCTTTGAAGGAGCTGCTTATGAAACGTTCGCTGCAAGTCGTGACGGTCACAGTGGCCGCGGTATCATCATTCGGTTTTTCGATCGGCGGCAGTTCCGCCGCCTCAGTTGCGGTCGCGGCCGATCCTAGCGCCAAGGTGGAGTACACCGGCACACTCTCGGTGCTGACCAAGTTCGGGCTGCAGCAACTGTCGCCTTACTTCGTCAACGTGGCGCAGCAATACGAAAAGCTCCATCCGGGCGTGAAGGTCGAACTCATCCAGGAGAGCGACGACAGCGTGAAGGGCAAGACCAAGACCCTGGTCGCTTCGAACTCGCTGCCCGATGTCTATTTCTCCTGGACGGGCAGTTGGGGCGGCAATTTCGTGCGGGGCAATCGCGCCGTCGACCTGAGCGCCGTCATCGGTCCCCATACCGAGTGGGGCAAGACGCTTTCTCCCGCGGCCGTCAAAGCGTTCCAATACAATGGCAAGTTCTATGGCATCCCGCTTTACCAAGACGCCAAGTTCGTGGGTTACAACAAGCAGATATTCGGCAAGCTCGGCCTGAAGGCGCCAGCCAGCTTCGAGGAATTGCTGACCAGTTGCGACGCCATCCGCAAGTCCGGCGCGACACCGATTTCGTTCGGTAACAAGGAGGCCTGGCCGGCGATCCACTTTGCGGGCCAGCTGCTCGCCTACAATGTGCCGCAGGCAACGCTGGAACGCGACTTCGATCCGACCACGGCTGAATATACCGATCCGGGCTATGTCGCGGCGCTCAAGCAGTTCAGTCAGCTTGTCGAGCGTTGCACTGACGGCGCTGGCGTCAACGGCACATCCTATGCCTCGGCTCTCCAGGCGTTCACCAACGGGCAGTCGGCCATGTACTATCAAGAGATCATCGAGTTCGATCAGGCCGCCACGTCGGATTCGGCGCTCAAGCCCGCCGATTTCGGCTTTTTCAGGCTGCCCGTACCGGCTGGCGCCAAGGGTGACCTCAAGTCGATCGAGGGCGCGCCGGAAGGCTACATGATCAGCGCGGCGTCGAAGAACATCCCGTTGGCGATCGACTTCATGAAATTCGTTACCTCGAAGGAAAACGCGCAAATCCTGTCAGCGCCACCTTATGGCCAGCCGAGCGCGACCATCGGCGGCGCCTCGGAAAAGAATATGAGCGCGGCTGTGGTCGACGGTCTCAAGGACATCAACGCGGCCTCGTACCTCATGCCCTGGCTGGACACGGCCAATCCGCCGCGCGTCGCCGCCGTCTGGCTGTCCAGCCTGCAGGCACTGGCGGGCGGTTCGATGACGCCCGAGCAAGTGATGGGCGAGGTGCGCAAGGCCGCATCCGCAGCCAAATAAGCGGACCATGGCCAGGACATCGGACACAATAGAGAGCGGCGCCGTGGTTCACGGCGCTGCCAGATCGCAGAGGCCAAGAAGCCTGCGGGTGCGCTTCGGCAACCTGTTGTCGTTTCGATGGGCGGCAGCGGCACTGATCCTCATCGGCTGGTTCGTCTACTATCCGATCGTTGACAACTTTATCGTCAGCACCACCGATCAGGATATCTATACCGGTGAAGAGACCAATGTCGGCCTCGCCAATTACGACCGGCTTCTGCACGACCCCGTCGTGCTGGTCGCGCTCTGGAACAATTGCCTCTACGCCGTCATCTCCGTCGTGTTCCAGGTCTTCGGCGCGTTCCTGCTGGCGGCGATCATCGAGGATCTAAGGAGCGAACGCTGGCGCCGTCTGTGGCGCGCCCTGTACTTCGTGCCTTCGGCCATATCGATCACCGTGACCGGCCTGCTGTTCTACTTCATCTACCAGCCGCAGATCGGTCTGCTGGATGCGGTTCTGAGCCGCGCAGGTCTCAGCCAGTTCGTCATGCCCTGGCTCGGCAACGAGCACACCGCCATCTACGCCATCATTGCCATGAGCCAATGGCAGGGCTTCGGCTACTCGACGCTGCTGTTTGCCATCGCCATTCAAAAAATCCCGCGCGACCTCTACGACGCAGCCACAATTGATGGCGCCGGCCCGCTTCGCCGCTTGTGGAGCATCACCTTTCCACTGACCCGGGAAATGACCGGGCTGATGATCATCGTCACCATCACCGGCGCTTTCCAGGTCTTCAACGAGGTCATGGTGATGACCGCCGGCGGGCCCAACAACAGCAGCCAGGTGCTGGGCACATGGCTCTACCAGAAGGCGTTCATCGAGGACAATTTCGGCTACGGCGCGGCGATTGCGGCCGTCATTTTCGTGCTGACCATGCTCACCGGCGCGGCACAGCTCTGGTACACGAAGCGCCGCAGGGTGCAGCTATGAGTGCGACGGTCGCAGTCGGGCGGGCCCGGCATGTCAATCTATGGTCAGTCATTGCCAGGACATCGCTCTATTCATTCCTCGTCTGTCTCGGCGTCGTCGTCATCTATCCACTGATCTGGATGGCGCTTAGCGGCTTCAAGGATAATGCGCAGATCTTCGGCGATCCCTTCGCCCTGCCTGCCCATTGGTCGTGGAACAATTATGTGCAGGCCTGGAACCAGGGCGTTCGCGGCTATGTAACCGTCTCCGTCCTGGTGACTGTCGCCTCCGCCATATGCACCGTTCTCATCAGCGCCTGGACCGCTTTCGGACTGACCCGGACCAGGATGCCCGCAAAACCGTTGGTCGTCGCCATTGTGCTAGGCGGGCTGATGCTCAGTCCCACCGTGGCAATCATTCCCTTGGTGAAGATGCTGCAGGCGCTCGGGCTCTACAACACCTACTGGGCGCTGATCATTCTATACACCGCGTTCCGGGTGCCGTTCACAACCTTTCTCATCCGCGCCTACATGCTGGATCTACCCAGCGATCTCGACGAGGCGGCGACGATGGACGGCGCCAGCGAGGGCCAGATCTTCTGGCGCATAACCCTGCCATTGTGCCGCCCGATCATCATCTCGTGCGTCATCCTGCATGTCCTGTTCGCCTGGAACGAATATCTGTTCGCCATGATCTTCACGAGCGGCAGCGACGTGCAGACGCTGCCCGTCGGCCTCACGTCGATCATGGCAACGCACGGGACTAACTATGCCGTGGTGTTCGCCGCCATGACGATCTCGGCCCTGCCCATCGTAATCGTGTTCTTTGCCGCGCAGCGCTACTTCATTCGTGGGCTGTCCGAAGGCATCGGCAAGTAGCCATTCCCGAAAGGAGCCTTCATGCCGCAGCTTGCATTCCATCAGCTGATCGGAGCCAATTTCAGCTTCCAGCACTTTCCGTTCGAACGGGTAGCCAAGCTGATCCGCGACTTCGGCATGAAAGAGATCGAATTATGGGGCATTGCCCAGCACCTCGACCTCTTCCACGCCACCGACGCGGGCATCGATTCTGTCCGCCGGGTGCTCGCCGATAACGGCCTGTCTGCCTGGTGCTTCACTCCTGAGCAGGTGCTGTATCCGATCAACATCGCTTCGGGCGACCCGGATCTGCGCCGTGACAGCATCAAGCGGTTCTGCCATGCCGCTGATATCTGCGCAGCGCTGGGCGCGCGCTATCTGTTCCTGACGCCCGGTCGGGGCTACGAGGACGAAGCCACGAATTCGGTGTGGGATCGCTCGGTGGAGGCACTTGGCGCGATAGCCGGACATGCCGACGACGTCGGTGTGCGCTGCCTGCTTGAGCCGTTGCAGCGCTTCGAGAGCAACATCGTCAACGACGCGGCGGGTCTGCGCCGAATGCTGGACGCGTTGGGCGCGGAAAACATCGACATCGTGCTGGATTGCGTGGCCATGGCCACCGCCGGCGACACCGTAGCCGGGTATGTCGATCTGTTCGGCGCACGGCTGGCACACGTCCATCTTGTCGACGGCACACCAGGCGGGCATCTGGTGTGGGGCGACGGGACGCTGCCGCTCGGCGACTATGTCAGCGAACTGGCGCGCCTCGGCTATGCGGGAAAGCTCACCTTCGAGCCCTTTGGCAACGGCTCCTACGCACTGGATCCGGTAAGGGCCTGGACACGCTGCCTCGACGCGATAGAGCCCTATCTAAATCGCGCAACGGTGCCAGCATGACTCCGCCGAATCTGGTGGCAGTCGGCGACAATTGTCTGGACGCCTACCTCACCAACGGCCTGCTCACGGTCGGCGGCAACGCGCTCAACGTCGCCGCGCAATGGCGACGCAATGGCTGGGCAGCAAGGTATTTCGGAGCCGTCGGCGAGGACCCAGAGGGCGAGGTGGTGCTTTCCGAGCTTAGCGGCGTCGGCCTGTCGCCGGACGATGTCGAACGCCGCCCTGGTGACACGGCCGTCACCTTGCTTCGCGACGAATCCGGCGACCGGAAGTTTCTCCACGAATCCTTCGGAGTTGGTGAAAACTACATGCCGACGCCGGAGCACTATGCGGTTGTCGCCGCCGCTGACTGGGTGCATCTCGGCACCAACGCCAACAAGGACCTCCTTCGCCGATTGGTCGCGGATGATGTCCCGTTCAGCATCGACGTCTCGACGGCGCACCTGGCGCTGCCGCTCGAGGGAGTGCCGCTGCTCTTCGCCTCCGGTCCAGATGAGGTCGATCGACCGGTCGAGCCGTTGCTCACCGCGCTCAGGGCCGCTGGTGCAAGGCAGGTTGTCGTGACCTGCGGGCGGCGCGGCTCCTATTTCGACGACGGCCAGGCTGTCGTGCATGCGCCGGCCAAGATTGTCGACGTGGTCGACACATGCGGCGCCGGCGACAGTTTCATCGCGACATTCCTGACCGCGTTCCGGTTCGAAGGTCTGCGGCCAGCCGAAGCGCTGCACGCCGCCGCGGTGGCGGCGGCGCGGACCTGCACGCATCTCGGCGGGTTTCCGCAGAAGCCGCGTCCCATACCGGACTGGCTGCCAACCAAATACGCCAGATTCATCATCGACGCCTTGGGAGCTTGACCGTGACGACATTTCGTTTGCGCCAGCCGGCGGTAGCGCTCCCTTCCGACCGCTCGTTCTGGCTGCAGGATATCGGCGCCGACGCGGTCACCGAGCCGTTACAGGGGAATCAGCGCGCCGAAGTGCTGATCGTCGGTGGCGGTTACACCGGTTTGTGGACGGCGCTGCGTATCCGCGAGCTTGCTCCGGAAACACGGGTCGTCGTGCTTGAGGCCGACCTCTGCGGTTCGGGCGCTTCGGGGCGCAACGGCGGCCAGGTCCACTCGTGGTTCGCTGAACTCGATCAAATCAGCGCCGTCGTCGGCCTGGAAGAGGCGCGGCAGCTCTGCGCCGATACCGTGGCGTCGATTGCGGAGCTGAAAACTCTTCAACGAGACGGTACGATCGACATGGATCTACGGCTGGATGGATGGTTGTGGACGGCGAGCTCGATTGCCCAGGAAGGCGCCTGGGACAAGGCCGTCGGCATGGCGGCGGCGGTCGGAGAAAACCGTTTCAAGCCGATGATGGCCGAGGAGATCGAACGCAGGACCGGTTCGTCTGCCTCCTATGTGGGCGTCGTGGAGACCAATGCAGGCACGGTCCATCCAGCCAAGCTGGCAGTCGGATTGCGAGATCTGGCGTTGGCACGCGGCGTGACCATTCACGAGCGCAGCCCCGTCCTCGACATTGAACCCGGAAGGATATGCAAGGCGCGCACCGCGCAGGGCACAGTCCAAGCGGAGAAGGTCGTGCTTGCCGCCAACGCATGGCTCTCGGCTTTGCCGGAACTGCGACGTCATCTCTACGTCGTCGGCAGCGAGGTCATCGCCACCGCGGCCGTGCCCGAACTGCTCGACAGCATTGGCTGGCGCGACGGCGCATCGATCTGCGATGCGCAGGCGCAGGTACTGTATTATCAACGCACCAGCCCGGGCAGGGTGGTCTTCGGTCGCGGCAGCGGTACCGTTGCCTTCAGGGGGAATTTCGGCGCCAGCTTCAATCGCAGCCCGCAGCACGGCCGCGACAATGTGCGAGAGCTGCACCGGGTCTATCCGTCGCTGCGTGGCGTGGCGGTCGAGTATGACTGGTCAGGTCCAATCGACTGTGTGCCCGAACACGTTCCGGTGTTCGATCATCTGCGCGGATATCCCAACATCTTCTACGGTATGGGGTTCAACGGAACCGGCATCGCGCAGACGCCGATTGGCGGACGCATCCTAGCCAGCCTGGTGCTGGAGCGAAAGGATCGCTGGAGCGCCAGCGGTCTGGTCGGCATCGAGCGACGCATGTCGCTGCCGCCCGAGCCATTCCGCTACCTCGGCGCCAAGCTCGTCCGCGGCGCGGTGCGCCGCAAGAACGAAGCCGAGATCCACAACCGCAAGGCGGACCGGATCACCAATCTGCTGGCTGGGCTGAAGCCGGGCCGCCGGAAGAAATAGGCGGCGGCCAAAGCGTCTTGTCCGTGACGCTGCCGAGGAGGACACGATGGCCGACCTGCGCTTGATGCAAGTCACGAAAACTTCACGACAATGCCGCCGAAGCGTCGCTGTAGCTCCGATCGTTGGCGCGGCGCGGCAAAAAAGAAGCTGGCCTGGGTTTCTTTCCAATCGCTAAAAAAGGGCTTGATCGCCTCGCCGATATGTGTGCCTAATTCGATATGAGATCGATCTCATGTGGCGCTCTCAAGTTAACTCTTTCTCTACGGGGAGGTTGGGGAGCATTGTTTGAATGAGGATGAACAGGGAGGTTTAGGTGAGGAAATTGATCACGTGGCTGGCGCTGGCCACCACCACGCTTGCGTTAGCGTCTGCGGCGTCGGCGGGTGAAACCATGGACCGGGTTACCTCGAAGAAGGCGATGGTCGTCGCCACAAACAGCGGCTGGCCGCCGCAGAGTTTCCTCGACGACAGCAATCAGTTGGTCGGCTTCGACATTGATGTCTCAAAGGAGATCGCAAGGCGCCTCGGTGTCGAGGTCAGTTTCGACACGCCGGACTGGGCGACGATGACAGGCGGCCATTGGCAGGGGCGCTACGATCTGGGGGTCGGCTCGGTAACGCCGACCAAGGCGCGGGCCAAGGTAATCGATTTCGAAGGCGTCTACTATTACAGCCCCTACGTTTATGTGGTTCACAAGGACAGCCCGGCCAAATCGGTCGTCGACCTGAACGGTAAGATCATTGGCGTCGAGACTGCCACCACGTCGGAGGATTTCATCCGCAGACAGCTCGAGATTGATGCCCCCGGCCTGCCGCCCATCGAATACAAGCTGGAGCCCGGTGAGATCAGGACTTTCGCAGATTCAATGCTGCCGTTCGATGATTTGAGGCTCGGCGACGGCGTGCGCCTCAACGCGGTCATCGCACCAGAACAGACAGCTCAGAACGCGATAAAGAACGGTTACCCGTTGCGTATTCTGGAGGGCGGCTATGCCTTCCGTGAGCCACTGGTGGTGATCGCGGAAAAAGGTGATGCCGAGTGGAATGCCAAGATCGGCGGCATTCTCGACGAGATGAAGAAGGACGGTACCCTCACGAAGCTGACCACAAAGTGGTACGGCAAGGATTACAGCGCCGACTGAGGAGCGTCGTGGACGAAGCGTGAGCGGGATGCATTTCAAATTGACATCCCACGCCATCTCTTTTGTTTCAGCCGCATTTCAACGAAACCGGGCGGCTCCGCCTGACCGCAAAACGCTCTAGTGCCGCCACCTCATCATGCCAATCATGACATATCCTGACACTTATTACCGGCGCACGCTTGTCGACAACACCATCAGACCGCCGTTGCGCGACGTTTCCGAGTGCGAAACAGTCGTTGTCGGCGGCGGATTGGCCGGCCTGACGACGGCGTTGCAGCTGGCTCGCGCCGGCCAGCAGGTCGTCGTGCTTGAGGCGCAACGCATCGGCTTTGGCGCTTCCGGTCGCAATGGGGGCTTCGTCAATCCCGGTTTCGCCACCGGCACCGACAGCATCGCCGCGATGGCCGGCGTGGACGCGGCACAAAAACTGCACCGCTTGTCCATCGAAGGCGTCGATTTCGTGCGGAAGACGATCCGTGATCTCGACATCAAGGCGGCGGAGCCGCGCTCCGGTATGTTGAGCGTGCTTCGCCATGATGGCGGCGTCGCGCTCAAGGCATATGCCGAGCAACTGGCGCGGGATTTCAACTATCGGCTCAACTATCTCGAGCGCGAAAAGGTGCGAACGGTGCTGCATTCCGAGCGCTATCATCAAGGCCTGCGCGACCCCAACGCCTTCCACATGCATCCACTCAACTATCTGCGCGCTGTCGCGGTCGAGATCGAACGGCTGGGTGGCAGGATCCACGAGAGATCCGGGGCCGTTGAAGCCAACCTTGACGGCGCGGAAAAGATCGTGCGCACCGACGGCGGTGACGTGCGCGCCCGCCAGGCCGTATTTGCCACCGGTGGCTACACGGGGCCACTGGTCGGCCGCCTGAAGCGGGCATTCCTGCCTATCGCCACTTACGTCATGGTGAGCGAGGATGCGCCTGACCTGATCGCCGAGGCGATTACGACAACCGACGCCGTTGGCGACAACCGTCGCGCTGGCGATTATTACCGCATTGTCGAAGACGGCAGACGGCTGCTCTGGGGCGGGCGCATCACCACGCGGGCAGCCTCACCTAGCGTGTTGGCGAGGCAATTGCGCCGCGAGATGGTCACCACCTATCCGCAGCTCGAAAAGCTCAAGACCGAACTCGCCTGGTCCGGGCTCATGTCTTATGCCCGTCACCTGATGCCCCAAATCGGCGCGTTGCAGCCGGGCGTCTGGTACCTCACGGCTTTTGGTGGCCATGGCATCAACACCACGGCAATTGCCGGCAAGCTGATCGCCGAAGCCATATTGGGAGAATCGGACCGCTACCGGCTGTTCGCACCATTTGGGCTTGCCTGGGCGGGCGGACCGGCTGGACTTGCGGTCGCGCAACTTACCTACTGGAAGCTGCAGGCACAGGATTGGTGGCGCGAGCGCGCCCGCTGACCACAGGGAGATCGAGGACGTGATCGGCCGACTGTTGCTCAACCACCCGGACGCGGCGCGCCGTGTTGGCGTGTTCTTCGTGCTCGCCACCATCGCCGCCGGCTTGTACGGGCTCGGCATCAAAGCCAGTTGGCTCGGGAAGCTTGTTCCGGGGGCAGTCGGGTGGCTCGCCGCCAACCCTGAGGTCGGGCGGGCGGTCTCGGCGGTGCTGATTGCATCGATCGTGGCGGCGAACTGGAACGCGTTGCGGTATCTCAGCCGCAAACAGCAGATTGTGGCGGTGTGGATAGAGCTGTTCGTGCTGTTAATGCTGTTTTTCTACTCCTTCGACCTGTCGTTCGCGTTCATCGCCAAAAAGATTGGCTTCCTCGTCTCCAAGGGCGTAGTGACAACCCTCTACATCTCGGCCATTTCGATCGCGATCGCCACCCTCATCGCCTTCGTGGGCGCCATCGCCAAACTTTCCCGCAACGGCGTGGTCTATGGCTTGGCAACCTTCTATACCTCTCTATTTCGTGGCTTGCCGCTGCTGATGCAGATCTACATTATCTATCTCGGCCTGCCGCAGATTGGCTACGTGATAGGCGCAGTGCCGGCCGGCATCATGGCGCTGTCGCTCTGCTACGGCGCGTACATGACCGAGATTTTCCGTGCCGGCATCGAAAGCATCTCGCGCGGCCAGACCGAGGGTGCTACGGCACTCGGCCTTAGCGCCAACCAGACGATGTTCCTGGTCATCCTGCCGCAGGCGATGCGTGTCATCGTGCCGCCGACCGGCAACCAGTTCATTGCGATGTTGAAGGATTCTTCGCTGGTCTCCGTGGTCGGGGTGTGGGAGATCATGTACCTCGCACGCACACAGGGCCAGACCGAGTTTCGCCACATCGAGATGCTCATCACCGCCTCGATGATCTATTGGCTGCTCTCGATGGGACTCGAGTTCCTGCAGTCGCGGATCGAGGACCGGTTCGGGCGCTCACTCAAGCGCTGATCCTCGTCCTCCATGATTTCGCCAAAGCGAGTAGCGTAGTCGTCACCCGCAGGTTGAAGAAGCTGGTAGCGGCCAACCAGGTCATCATCAAGGTGGTCGGCACCGAGCCGCTTTCCCATCGCAATGGCTATGCTCTGGAAGATTGATGACGTGTCGCTCGAATGCCGCCCTGTTTCGAGAGGGCGACATGCATGGGGCTTGCTAGACTATCCGAGAGAATGAGTGGTGACGTACTTTTCGAGATGCTTGGGCGCCTCGTCGGGGGCTGAGGGTGCAAGAAATCGTCCGATTGGTCCCCGATCGTTGGTGAAACCACAAAATGTTTATTGCAGCGATTTTCCCTTTGAAACCAAAAGAATGGCTGGGAGTGACGGGGAGTACTGTGGACTGCTTATCCAAGTATCTTACCGAATACGAGTTCTTTAAAATCTAATAAGGGACCGTCACTCTTTTCGGCGCGCATCCGCAATAGAGTTCCCTCCCAACTATTTAATATGAAGCGGGCCAGCGACGATGCAGTGAATTGACGGTCAATCGCCCCCTGGTCCTGCGCTTCTGAAATGCAATTCTCAATTACGCCGGTCCAGGCATCGAAGTGCTTAGCCAAGCGCTCGCGTATCAATGAGCTGCGATCTGCAGCCTCGGCGCTGAAATTGCCCATCAAGCAGCCACGGACATAGTTAGAGGCCCTGAAGCTCTCGATCCTGTCGTCAAAAAAAGCCTCCAACCGGGCGAGTGGCGCGATCTTCGGATTACAAAGGAACTCGCGCAGCTTGATCTGGCCGCGCTCAGAATATCCATCGATCACCTCGGCCCCAAACGCCTCCTTGCTGGCAAAGTAGGTGTAGAACGACCCTTTGGGCGTGCCGGCTCCCTCGACGATGCTCTGTATACCAGTCGCGGCATATCCCTCGGCGTGAATCATCCGGATGCCCGCGGCGACGAGATTGTGCCGGGTGTCAGGCTTCGGCTTCGGGCCCCGTCGGGCTGGATGAGATTTCATGAAAAACCCCTTGACTAATTAAAGACGACCGGTCATCTGATATTTATCGCCGTTCAAACGCGCATGTCAACAGGGACGTTGCTGCCGGTCCGTCAAGACATGCTGCGCGGTTGAGAGAGCGAATATTGCGCCGATGGCGAAAGCTGCCGTTAGGAAGACCGGACATGGTTCGCAAAATTGTCGTGACGGTGCCTGCGGAAGGTGGAATCGACCTCGGTGCTTGGCTGTTCGTGCCCGAAGGCGCTGGCGCTCGCGCGGCCATTACGATGGCCCACGGCTTTGCCGGGACCAGGGAGCACGGCATCGAGCTGTTCGCCCAAGCCTTTGCCGCGGCGGGGTTTGTCGTTCTGGTCCATGATCATCGCAATTTCGGGACGAGTGGGGGAGATCTTCGAGGGGACATCGATCCGTGGCGGCAAGTCGCGGACTGGCGTCGCGCAATCTCCTATCTCGAGGCGCGACCGGAAGTCGATCCAACGCGGATCGGCTTGTGGGGCACGAGCTATGCCGGCGGACACGCTCTGGTGCTGGGCGCCACAGATCGACGTCTCCGCTGTATCATTGCGCAAGTTCCGACGATCAGCGGCTATGAGCAGGGATTGCGACGAATCTCGCCCGACGCTCTGCCAACGTTGGAGCACGCCTTCGACGACGATGAGCGGGCGCAGTTGCGAGGAGAGGCGCCTCGCCGACAGGCCGTTGTGAGCGCCGACCCTTCGGTACCGGCCGCCTACCGGTCTCAGGACGCCATTGATTTTTATCTTCAGTCTCTTCCCGAAGGCCTTTGGGAAAACGAGATCACGCTGCGCTCGACACGGGCGGCGCGCATGTACGAACCCGGCAAGTGGATTGCCCGCGTTTCGCCGACGCCGTTGATGATGATTGTCGCGCGCGACGCCCGGATGACCGTGACCGATCTGGCGCTTGCTGCTTATGAGCGCGCGCAGGAACCCAAACGGCTCGCCTTGATAGCGGGCGGTCATTTCGACCCTTATCTGGACCAGTTTTCGCTCGCCGAAGGCGCCGCAACAGAGTGGTTTTGCGAGCATCTCGGTAACCCGCTTCGACGCGCCAGGGTCGTTCACCGGTCGTAAATATTCATGTCAATCCAAATGGGGCGAGTGAGATTATGACAAATGCCAAGCATTCCACCGCGATCAACGCGGCCGACGTAGAGGAAATTCGGGCTCTGTTCTTGCGCCAAGCCGCGGGCGAGGCCGCCCATGATATTGAGGTGATCGAGGCTGTTCTTGCGCGACCACTGCCGGGGCAGCCGGATCCCGTCAACTTCGTGGCCCGGGCCTATCGCTTCTGGGGGCGCGAGGCGGTCATCGATCACTTCCGTACCGTCTTCACCGGGACTTGGCGCTTCGAGCCAGACGAGGAAGCAATCCGACTCGTGCCGCTCGGCCCCGACGTCGCGCATATCTATGCGCCGACGCGCATCACCGCGGGTCCGGCTGGCCAGGAAGCGGTGACCTACACGTTTCTGGTCAACGAGTTCGCGATCCGCGCCCCCGAAGGCTGGCGCATCTCGGCCATCGTTCCCGTCCCGGCGCAGTGACTGGCAACACCGATATCAAGCATGAGGCGCTCACTATGACCCATCTGACCTGCACCATCGACCATCATGTCGCAATCATCACACTCGACAACGCTCCGCAGAACCGCATCGGAGACCAGATGGTCGAAGAGCTCGCTGCCACGATGGCGCGTATCGCAAGCAGCGAAGCCAGGGCTGTACTGCTGTGCGCGGCGGGGCCTGACTTCAGCTTTGGCGGCGACATCTTACCCTGGCCGGAGCGCAGCCGCTCGGAGCTCCGGGCGACCTTCGAGCGCTACATGGACGTATTCAACCAGTTCGAACGTCTGCCGTTGCCCGTCGCGGCGGCCGTGCAGGGACTTTGCTTCGGAGGTGGGCTTGAGCTCGCCTTGCGCGCCGACATGATATTCGCGTCGAGCTCGGCCCGGTTTGGCCATCCCGAGCAGACGCTGGGCATCGTGACTTTGCTCGGCGGTATCTACCGCGTTGCGGAACGGGCCGGGCGCGCGCGCGCATCGGAATGGGCACTCACGTCCGAGCAGATCTCCGCCGCAGCCATGGAGCACGCCGGCGAACAAAGTTTTTCCTGACGCGGACCTGCTCGCGGAGTCGCGCGCCTTCGTGGAAAAACTCGCTATGGGGCCGACCCGCGCCTACGCGGCGCACAAGGTGTTGCTTTGCGCCTGGGCGAATGGCGGGGTCGCGGCGGCCGACGAAATAATGTTCGACATCGCAATGCCGGTTTTCGATACGCGGGACGCAACCGGCGGCATTGCATCGGCCGTGGATGCGATGAAAGCGGGGAGGCCGCGACCGTCCTTTCCTTTCGAAGGCCAGTAGAGACGTTCGCAGGAGCGAGGGAACCTTGCCGGCGATCGCCGTAGGTAGGCTCCATCAGCGAAGTGACTGTGAATCACACAAGGGATTACTGAAATGCGCAAGACGCTCTTTGCCGCTGTCGGTCTGATAGCCCTCGCCAGTGAATCTGTCTCCGCCGCACCGGCCGATTATAAAGATCCTCTCGACCCGTCCACCTTGGCGATCATCAGGTCACAGTTCACCAAGGTCATGGAGCTGGCTAATCGACATGATGTGAACGCTCTGCACGAGATGTTTTGGCAATCGCCGTCGGCCGTTATTGTCGCAAAGAGCGCGAATCCGTCGTCAGAAGGGAATTGGGCAGGCTTTTGGGGCAACGAGGCAATCGATCAAAAACTCCACGCTATCGCGGCATCCGGCCCAGTCGTGCTTCAGCCAGATTTTTCAAAGCTCAAGGTCGTTGGCCTGACGCATGACGTGGCGGAATCCTATGCGCCGATAACCATTACGGTTTCATACGCGGGTCAGGACGGCACGCCGAAGCCGTTTCTGATGATCATGAACTGGATAGAGGTAGGAAAGAACTGGAAGATCGCCTCCGAAGTGATCCTGCCGGTCCCACCAACGCCTGCCGTGAAGGAGTGAACCGGATGATGAACAGGCGAACCTTCTCTGCCACCATGGTTGCCGGCGCTGCCGCCTCGCTGGTCGCCAGCCGTGGCCTGGCCGCAATTCCCGTTCCTGCGAAGGCGCGCAATGTCGTCCTTGTCCATGGGCTATTCGCCGACGGCTCATGCTGGTCCGAGGTCATCGCGCGCTTGCAGGCGGCCGGGCTTAACGCCACTTCCGTGCAAAATCCCCTAACGACGCTCCCGGAAGCAGTGGCGTCAGCACAGCGCGTGCTGGATCGGCAGGACGGCCCGACCGTGCTCGTTGGGCATTCATTCTCCGGAATGATCGTGACGGAAGCCGGGGTTCATCCGAACGTCTCGGCCCTTGTCTATGTGGCGGCGCGGGCGCCGGATGCCGGTGAGGACTATACGGCTCTGGCGAAGACTTTTCCGACGCCCCCGGCATCCGCCGGCATCGTCTATGACGGCGATGAGGGGCGTCTCAGCGAGACGGCGTTCCTGCGTGACTTCGCTGGCGACCTGCCGGAAGCGAAGGCCAGGATTCTCTATGCTGTCCAGCAGCCGTTTCAAAAGGCCCTGCTGACGGGAAAGACCATGCACGCGGCCTGGCGGTCGAAGCCGAGTTTCTATGCCGTTTCGACGGAAGATCGGACGATCAATCCCGATCTCGAACGCTTCATGGCCAAGCGCATGGGTGCCAAGACAATCGAACTCAAGGCGAGTCATCTCTCACTGATCTCTCATCCAGACGAGATAACCCAGCTCATTCTGAAAGCCGCAGGACAACCCGGATAACCGGGCTGTGTGAGAGACATCTCCGAGCCAGCGATGATCGATCGGCTTCCCTGCCAGAAGGGGTCCACCACGTGGACTCGAACCCCTAGTTCTGACCAAGCACTGATTGGTCGCACGTCCGCGACACTGCACTGAGTGGGGTATTTCCGGGCTCTGAATTTTCACAATCGAGCACGATCATCGGATCCATGATGCCACCTCACGCTGCCTTCTGCTTCTGTTCAGGAACGGA
>NZ_AYWR01000046.1:0-16157 GCF_000502935.1 Mesorhizobium sp. LNHC221B00
GACGATCCCTCGCGCCGGGGCAGAGGGAGAGGGCGGCCGGTGCGGGGCGGGGGACGCTCGATAGAAGGAAAGTCACGATGTCGATGATATTCATAGGTGGATCACGCGAGATATTCGAGCTGCCGGAACCTGTCATCGCCCGCATCGGCGCAATCGTCGCTGCCGAGCACGGCGTGCTGATTGGTGACGCGCCCGGAGCCGATGCCGAGGCGCAGGGCCTGCTCGCGGGCTACAAGTACGAGCATGTCGGCGTCTTCCATGCCGGCAAGGAACCCCGCAATAATCTGGGCGACTGGGCCGCCTACCATGTTCCTTCTCCTGCGGGCGCCGAAGGAGACTGGGTCGATGCCGCCAAAGACCGGGAGATGGCGCGGCGCGCCGACTTTGGCATGATGGTCTGGGACGGGGCATCACCCGGCACGGCCGTTAACGTGCTTCGGCTCGCCATCGCGAACAAGCCGTGCGTCATTTACGATCTGGCAAGGGGCAGCATGGCGACCGCGTACAATGTGGAAGACTGGTATGCCATGCTCCGCCATGCCGGTCCCGACATTCGCCGCCAAGCCGAAGCCCGCATGACGCCGGACGAGCGTCTGGCGCTGCCAGGATGATATGCGCGCGGNCGCCAAGCCGAAGCCCGCATGACGCCGGACCAGCGTCTGGCGCTGCCAGGATGATATGCGCGCGGTCCCGCCGATAGCCGGCGGGTCCCATCCGATATGCTTGATCCGGCCCCGCGTCCCCACCTCCAAGTGTATGAACGTCCGCAGCCGGCCCCTTTCGAACCCGGCCCACGCGCAGAGCCGCGTCGCGTTGTGCAGATGATCATCTTGACCCGTCTCGCCTCTGAAGCGGGGGCAAAGCGTGCCGAACAACATCCTGGCTTGCCGGGTCATCCAACCTGACTGCGCGGTATCATCCCCCGGGGGGCGTGAAGGCCGCTGCCAGCCAGCTCCGATCTCGAAACCGCTGTGCCGCCATACGAATGCGCAAGGCGGTTCACGCGCCATGCTGCTGTTCGAAGTGTTGACGACGCAGGCGACATGACCTGAGAGGCTGCAGCCTGTTCCGGCCATCCGGCAGCGTTGCATGGGCGGCCAGGCGATGGCGGCCTGAGTTCTTCTCCATCTGCCGCATCCGGGGCCATTCCCGTTTCATGTCGCCTTTGTAGACGACCGCCTGCTTTGTGCGGTCAACCCCCGTTGGGGGTACACTCGACGAAAATTCAGGAAAATTCGATTCCTGTTTTTTGTTTGCGGTCAGGCGAAGGGCCTGCCCGCAATTTTCGGCAAATAGAATTTTCAAGAATTTTCGCCGAGATGACCGCAGCAGGACGGCCCTCTCCTTTGGCGCCATCGGGAATGGTCCCGATGCAACCGAAGGAGAACTATCATGGCCACCACGATCGCAAACCTCACCACCAAGGCCGACGGCTCGATGGAAGGCGTCTTTGCCACGCTCCGGGTCAACGCCCCGATCACCCTCATTCCGAACGCCAACAAGTCGCGAGAGGACGCCCCCGACTACCGGATCGTCAACAAGCGCACGGGCTTCGAGATCGGAGCCGGCTGGCACCGCATCTCCCAGCGTTCGGGCGAGGAATACCTCTCGGTCAAGCTGGAAGCCCCGGAGATCGGCGTCATCTTCGGCAATCTCGCTCCCGCCCCGGGTGGCGAGGAAAACAAGAAGGTCATCCTCTGGAACAACCCCCAGTGAGGCATCGGAAGCCGGCCCCTTAAGGGGCCGGCTTCCTCACCGGCAAAAGGAGGTTGCAATGAGCCGCTACACCATCACTGTCACTGGCACCGTCACCGGACAGGTCCGCTCGGACCCAGACGCTGTCATCGGCTACGACCCACCGCTTCGGACCTACTTCCTGCAAGCGTTCCCCCACGAAGAAACCGACGAGCCCGGTCTTTGGCTCGGCACCCACGATCGCGCGTTCGAAACACTTGAGGATCTTCACCGCGCAGCCATCTCACACGGCTACGACTTTATCCCGCTGTCGCCCAAACTGGCCGCAAAGCTGGTCGACGACAAAGCGGCAGCCGGCGGTCGTCCGGAGCGGGACGGCATCCTCGGGGAACTGCTGAAACACCCCAACCAATCCAAGTAGGCAACACATCTCAGGGCCTGCGGCGGAGTACTCCGTCGCGGGCCCTTTTTTTGCGCGTCGCAAAAGAGCCCAGAACATCGCCCGTCACAGCATGCGATAGCGACGCCCGACCGCCGATCATTCCTTCGGCAGTTTGTGCTTATGAATTCGGATATAATCCTGCACAGCGTTTCGCAGCAGCTCGGTCATGCTGTGGCCGTTGCTGATCGCCAGCAACTTGAACTGACGCAGTTCCGCGGCCGTCAGATAGTAGCCGCAGCGGACCATCTCCTCCTCGCGAATCTTCTTGCCGGCGATGGGATCCTTTTTCTGGCCCTGTCGCAGCAGCTTGCGGAAATCGGGCCCGACTGCCGGGGACGGCTTTGTCGGTTCCTGCATCTGGGGCGTTGCTTGCTGCTTGGCCCCTGACGGCTCGACCTTCGGTGGGATGAACATGCTCGGCAATACGGGCGGCTGCGTGGAGATCGCCTTCATCATGCGGGCCTTCTTGTCGTCCCCGGGTTTAGGCGCGGTTTCTTCACTCATGCCGCGTTCCTTGTGGCTTCGATGAAGGTTTGCAGAAGGTCGTCAAACACCCCTTCGCTCTCGGCAACCGCCTTCGCGTCAGGCACCTCGGGGCTGTAAAGGGTCTGCCCGGTCTGAAGGTCGCGGTAGGCAACACGATTGTGCAGGACGTGTTCCGCAATCGGCGTGCCGTTGGCCTGGATAATGGCGCGCAGTTCGGTCAGGGCTCGCGCCCTGCCATCGATGATGGTCTGCTTGGTCAGCACGAATATCGCGGGCAGCGGTCTCCCCCGGCTCTCGACCGCCAGTGGGATGTAGTGGTCGGTGACCTGGATGGCGGCGGTCACATCGTCGAGGGCAAAATAGACCGGCACGACGACAATGTCGGCGGCGAAGAGCCCGGCCATGAGGTTATCGTTTGTGGTGCCTTCCGTATCGATCAAGACGACCGAGCGTTCTCCGTTGTGAGTGGCTGCCGCGCGAAGGATTTCCTGCGGCGTCATCGCGCTCACCATCGTGAGCCTGTCAGGACGATTGCCAGCTTCGCCCAGCATCTGGAACCAGCGGTTCATGTTCTGCCGCCGGTCGCCGTCGATGAGAGTGACCGAATAGCCCCGATGCAGCGCGACGGATGCGAGGGCACGCAGCATCGTCGATTTGCCGGTGCCGCCCTTTGGGATCGCAGCGGAAATGATCATGAGGGCCTCCTTCCGGCGTTGTCTCCTTGTCTCCATGTTAACATGGAGACAAGTCATCATGGAGAAACGAAATCACGGTCGAAACATCATGTACATAGTCGACGGGGAAGCCTGGTTTGGCAACCCAGGCGCGCACAGATAAGGGCTCGCTAAAGATGCAGTTTTGCGCAGGTGCTTTCGTCGTCCGGCGGACCATCGACTGCGCATTTCCGACTAAGCTTTGGCCGGCTGCGCATAGGGCCCGATGTATCCATGTTAACATGGATACAAGTCGCCAACGCATCATAGACACATCGCATCAAATCACGATGGGAACATTTCGCCCGCGTTGCCGCCGCTGACAACTGGGCTGGTGAGAAGACGCGCCCATAATTTTCTTTCCTCCTCGCTTGCTCTCCCTTTATTGGCAGGATAGCCTATTTTGTGATACACACAAAATAGGCGGCGCGGCCCTGGCGGGCCTTAGCGCCCGCAAGCGGGCTTGAGAGATGGAAGCACACGCTCATAAGGCAGCGGTGAAGAGCGCGTCCCGACGCTATGGCGAGGTGACGCACATCCGGTTTTCGGCTGACGAGCTGGCCGGCCTCAAAGCCATTGCTGAGCGGGACGGCTTAACCGTCAGCGAGGTGGTCCGGCGTCTCGTGCGGGCAGAGGCGGGGCACCTGCCTATCGCGTCAGAGGCGTTGCGGCCGGCAATCGTGGACATGACCGATCAGCTGCGGCGCGTCGGCATCAATTTCAATCAGGCCGTGCGTGCCATGAACGACGGCCGTGTTGCCCAGGATGAGGATCTTGAGCAGGCGCTGATCGCCGTGGGCGACCTCGTGCGGCAGTTTCGCGACGAACTGAAGTCGATGACTGGCGGGTCCCGCAAGGCGAGGGAGGCCAGGCCTTGAGCGGTCGTCTTGCTGGCTACGCGGCCGAAATCGAACGCTATCTGCGGGGCGCTGCCGGCGTGAAGCGTGAGGAGCTGGACGACGACAAGTCCGTGACGGGCGCCCGACGCGCGGCCAACGAATTCCAGGCGATGAAGAGTTATGAGCGGACCGGTGGCGGCGGACGCCTCGGACAAGGACAGGCCGGCTCGACTGTAGGTGGCGGCGGTAACCCTCCTCGTTCGTCGCGGGGAGGGAAAGGAGTGTCGGGGAGCTCCATGACCAGCAGGGCACCGAAGTCCACTGCTGTTGCGCGCTCACCCACGGCCGCTAGCGCGCCGATTATGGTCTATGGCGCCACGCTCGCCGGTTTCCGGCCGGAAGAGGAGGAGGAAGACTGGAAGCGGCGCGGCGGCGGCGGCCGTGGTGCGGGTCGGCCGGGCAGTACAGGACGGGCGGCGCGGGTCGCCTATCAGGCGCGGGCCGTGGCGGCGAGGGCAGGCTATGCGGCGGGCGCGCAGCCTGCTGTTTTCAAGGTCATGCCCAATCCGCCATCGACCAGGGAAGCTGCCACTCGGCTGCTCAATTACATAGGCAAGCGCGAAGACGAAAAAGGCGAGAAACACGACATCGAGATTTTTGACGAAGATGGACAGGTCGTTGCGACAGGCGGCGCACGAAAGGCGTTCCTGGAAACGTTTTGCGAGACGTTCGAACCACCCTTGGAAAATACCAATTTCATCGAGGTTCGTTTCGAGCTCGCCAGCGAGGTCACCGGTGCCGCCTTGAGCGAGGCGTTGAATAAGGCCTTCGGCGCAAAACCGTTCATCTATGCGCAGGACGGCCAGACGGTGCAGGTTTACGCACACACCGATGAGCGGGCGGGGCCCCTTGCCAAGGTGCTTGCCGGCGGCCGGGAGAATTCGCGCAGCAAGGCGCTCGACAAGATCGAGGCGCGCTTGTCGGAAGCGATGGGCGCGGCGGGGCTGGTAGCCAAGGCAGAGGTAACGGCGGCCGTGAGCCGTGAACCCAAAGCGAAATATTTCCTGCAGAAGTTCATCCGCGCCCACAGCCACGTCCGCCACGCAAATGGCGAGCCCGTGCCTGGGGTGAAGAATGCCACCAAGGCGGCGGCTTCGGTCTACGAGCAATGGCGCCCACAGTTTTCGGGGCGCGAGCGCCGCAATGCCTATCACCTGCTTTTCTCGGCAAAGGCCGGCACCGATGCCAACGCCGTCATGACTGCGGCGCGCGCCGTGCTCGAGGAGCGAGCGCCAGGATACAAGTTCGTCCTGGCGCATCACAAGGACACCAAGCACGTCCATGTCCATGCCATGGTGCAAGCACGGTCAGCCGACGGTGAGCGCCTGAAATTCTACAAGCCAGATCTGGTCGCCTGGCGCGAGAACTTTGCGGAAAAAGCACGCGAGAACGGCATTGCGATGGTGGCGACGCGGCGCATGGATCATGCGATGACGCGGCCCTTCACGAAGGAGCATGCCGGGGCCTACAGCCGCGCCCAGAGCGATCCGCGCTACCAGGTCAGCGCAAGGACGATCGAGCGGGTGGAGGCGAAGCGGCAACGCCGTTTGGATGGACAGTCCCTTGTGGTGAACGGCGATGCAATCGCTGCCGCATGGCAAAAGACTGTGACGACGATGCGGACCGCGGGCGTGGTCGGTCAGGCTCTCACGGCAGCGGAGTCGATCGGCAACAATTTTCTGCGGTTCCGTCGCGATCGAGCAGGGGAGGGGCAGCCAGGTCCTGCCGCGGGTCTCGGAGCTGATCAAACGGGTCAGAAGTCTTTCCTGTCCCATCCCGGTATGAGAGAATTAAATGCACTGATAGGAGATTTGGATATGGCGCAAACCCCCTTGGAAATGCGGCGTCAGATGGCCCGCGTCAATCAGGCTCTCGACAACATCCGCGAAACGCTGCCGCCGGCGCATCAAGGACAGTTCGAGCAGTATCGTGACGAGGTCAACGAGAAGATGCACGACCGTCTCGCGCGGCTGCAATTCGAGCGGCAGCAACAACGTCGTGGCGGTGGAGTTGGAGAGCCGATCCCTGAGCGCGAGGCGCGAGGACGAGACCTTCCAACCCGGGACGATCCCCGCCAGCCGGAGCAGCCGCGCACCGGCACTGAGCAGGAGATGAGAGCCAAGCAGAAGGAACCCAACAAGCAGAAGGCTCATCAGGCGGAAGAGCAGGACCGCAAGACGCAGCGCTCGAACGATAACGATTACGAGCGCTGAGCAAGGGCGAAGGCTGGAATTGGTTGGATTCGATCAGCTAACAATCAGCACGTCAATCTCGCCGACCTTAAGTGCGTAGCGCAACGGAACCAGCTCGTCGGGCCTCGGTCGAGCGGAAATGTCGTCCAGGTTGAGGTTGTACTCATGTTTGTCTACTGTTGATCGCCTTTGCGACGGCCATATCGGCCGCCCCCGCCGCTGGCCCACCGTGGATTGGCATGTGCCTCCATGGGTCTGCCATTGTCCTTCGAATTGCAATACTTCCGTTTGATGGTCGCGCAGGCCACGGCGGCGCAATCTCTTTTGCAGACGCTATGTGGCCGCCCCGACTATCGCATACAACGTCGACCCGGCCGTCCGGACAGCCTGGCTGGAGAACGAGTTCCTCTCGCCGGAGACGCTCGATGCTGGGCTGGGGGCGGATCCGGACTTGCACTTGCCACGGGCCGGGCAATTGATCCATCGACTGGATGCCGCTCACATCGATCTAGTGAAATCAGTAGTAGCGGAACCCCGTCCTTCGCAGCCGAATCGATCTTTGCGCTCTATCTGAAGACCAAAAATTTTCCATTGGCATATGTCGGGTCCCATTTCCGTGACCAACACCGTCTGCTCGACGACCAGGGCGCGGAAATCATTGTGATGACCGATCCACTGGCAGAGCGAGTTCGCGCGCTCGGCGCCTGCACCATCAGATCGAGCGGAGACATCCCGCTGGCAGCAACTCGAGGACAACGATGCGGATTTCGTCCACTCGCATCAAATGCTCGCCGAACTGCGCGAGGACAATGCAACACTCGTCGCCAGAATGCGCGCGATGCACGATCTCAGCGACGAATATGGCGACGTCGCCACCGCCAGCCTTCTGGAGAATTGGATCGACTAGGGCGAGAAGCTGGTTTCTATTCGAGACGCTCCGCGACACTAAATTAGTCCCTGCGGAGCTTCAAGGCCAGTTCGTAATCTGAAGCGGAACAGTTCCGATGCTGCCCTACGGCCTGTCCGTCTTTTGCTTTCATGGTGATCGTCATGCGAGCGGCCAACCATCGGAGACCACTTGATCAAGCATAGCATGACGAAAACGAGGTTAGGCCGGACCGGTACTGCAGGTGTATTAGCGCGCCCTTCTTGGTCACAGCAAGAGACGCCTGGAAGGCCGAAATAAACGTCAAATACCGAGAAACGAGGAGAGAAAGAGATGTCCGCCAAAATCTTGCAAATCAACTACAAACTCAACGGGCCGAGGGTCGAATATGAGAGAGAAAACCTGCGCTATGCTCAACCCATCGCGGACATACCTGGCCTGCGCTGGAAGGTCTGGATCATAAAGGAGGCCCAAAGCGAAGCGGGCGGGATCTACTTATTCGAAGTTCATGCCACAGTGAAAGCTTTCTTGGACGGCCCAATTATTGCCGAGATGAAAGGTGACCCCACGTTGAGCACTAAGGCATTTGACGTGATCGCGGAACTTAC
The DNA here is from genome assembly GCF_000502935.1 of Mesorhizobium sp. LNHC221B00. NCBI lineage: Bacteria > Pseudomonadati > Pseudomonadota > Alphaproteobacteria > Hyphomicrobiales > Phyllobacteriaceae > Mesorhizobium > Mesorhizobium sp. LNHC221B00. Next base: position 7,922 of record NZ_AYWR01000046.1, read on the forward strand.
GACCATTACACGTGGTGCCGTGTAGTAGTATTCTCAGAGGTTGGATGGCGCATGTTGCGGCGGAAGGGGCGGGTATCTTCATCAGCGGTCAGGTAGCCGAGCTTTCGCGATCCAAGAGGAAGCGGATCGGCCCATAAATGTCTAGATTTTGTGGCGGTCACCAGCCTCCACTGAATCCATGTCAGCACCGTCGGAGGTGACGAAGCCTCCGGCATGCCCGCGCCCGAGCCGGGCTGCGTCCAAGTTGTTGGGTATTCGGAAAATCGCGGGTTTCGTGGCGATCTGCGCGACATGCTGCTGAAGGAGGGGTGAGATCCTGCAGGCGCTCATTCCGAATCGCCGAGCACGCAATCGGGCACCGAACCTGTTTACGGCCTGACCCATTTCTTTGCCGAAAGGTTGCGCATCTTGATGGTGATGCCCTCAGGCTGAATCGCAGTGAACTGTGATGTGAGCCCGTACCTCTCCCATTCGGGCCCGAAGCCCGCCATCACCGGCCCGACGCAAAAGGTAAACCGCTTCGGATTCTTGGCGACACCAGGCTCGCACTGATTGGTGATGTAGCAATGCGGTGCCTGATTAGTTGGGACATTGTCGGCAGAATAGATCAACTTGTCGTCGCAGGCGACCCTGATCCATCCCCTCTTGTCGGCCGCCCATCGGATCTTCATGGAAAAGGCCACCCAGGAACCGAAACGCGCCGGAGATTGGCACTCATTGCCGAGGAAAGTAACACCTTTGGTTGCGTCTACCTTCAGCATATAAAGAAAATTGTGGATGAAAGGTCCCTCCCAACTGGCGATACGAAGGCGGCTGTCCAAAGCACCCGGCAAGAAGCCTGTTGCGTGGTCGTTGTAAAATCCGGGATAGTTAAACGATGGATCGACCCACAGGTCGAAGCGATATTCCATGCTCTCGCCCGTTGTGCCGTCCGGGCCTATCAATGTGGCGCGTACGTTGCCGTTGTGGCAGTCGTTCTCGCCACGGCCGTCACCGTAGTCCACGCTACTGCATTTCCGATCGAATATTTGGAAAGTGGTGATGCCGCCCTTCGTCACCGGTCTCAACGGCCCGTTCAGCCCATTGTTCTTGAAGCCGGCGGGGAACCTGTCGGCCAGCGCGGAACTTGCGAACAGCGTCACCACCGACATCACAAACAGGAGAATGCACCGTTTCATGCCCTCCACTCCCGATACTGACAAGCAACGCTATCAGCGAGGTGCCGGCTAGGCAATCAAACCTATGGCGCGGCTATGCCGTTAGCCAGCGCTCCGTCATTCGCGGCGCGGCTCCTGGCTGATAAGCTATTGCTGTTTTGTCGCAAGTTGACGCACCAAGGCCAACGCTTGGCGTTTGCAACCGCTGCTCACCATCCATCCAAGAACTTCCAGCGGATTTTCAAGAACGGCGTTCTTTAGAAACGTTCTAATTTCGATCGACGCCGATGTCTTGTTGGTCTCGACGACAACAGATTTCACCTCGGGAGGAATACGCTCTGGAAGAGAGTAAGTGAGCATGCCGGCGCTCCAGACTATGCCGTTGAGCGGCTCATCGTCGCCGATGCGGATCGAGAAAACCGCGCTCTGACCTGTGCCCGAGCGCGCTAGAACCATTTCACCATTTCGAATGCAGCCAGGGGCGGATTCTTCGATGGACACTGCCCAAGGGTCATCGAGTCCGCTCGGCGTGGAATAGTCGGTAATGGTGCGCGAACCGCCGATGGACTCCGTTCTCCTGCGCTCGTTCGCCAAGAGGACCGCTATCGGGTCAAGTTTTGAAGGCCCTTCGTTCGCGTTGGCCCCCTGTAAACTGCCGGACGTCAATGCATCCTTCGTAACCACGAAGGAACTTGGACCCGAAAGCGCGTTCACGCTGCCGTCTTCGCCGAGCAGAGTGACGACCGTACCGGCTGGAACGTTGATGACGTCGCTTGGCATAAAGAGCTTGCCTGGCGGCAGTTCATCGACCATCGGCTGAGTTGAAAGGACCACGTACTGGCTGCCGGCTGCCGCGTGTTGTGTCGTCACAAGGACAGTCGTCGCGACGATCAGGGAGGCGATCTGCGAGGTCGAACGCCGGAGGCTCATGTCACGATGACCTTATTTCCCGACAAGATGAATGTCTGCTCCGAACTCTCCGCTTGCAAGACGGTTATGGTGAAAAGCGATCAGGCCGTCTTGCGGGTAGTTTTTGACCAATACCTTAAATGCCGCTATCGCACGCGTATCCCTTGCGGCAAGTAGGGCATACGCGTTCAAATACTCCTCGCAGAGTATCTGATTTTCTGGAATACGTGTCATTGCCTCGAAAGCCTCGATGCCTTGGCTCTTGCCCTTAAGGTGTAGAACTCCAGCAGGGCGTAACAGAAAGCGCGTCGTCTGCCTCGCCACTTCGGAGCTGATGCAGTTTTTGGTGCCGATGTACTTGTTCGCTCCCTCAAGCCGCGCCGCAGCATTTACAGTATCTCCAATAGCTGTGTAATTGAAGAACCGATTTCCCCCGAAGTTGCCGACGATTGCCGGCCCGCCATGAATACCTATGCGGGTGGATCCGAGTGAATGGCCCCGTCGTGCCGATTTCTCTCGCAGCCGCTGCGCGTGGTCCTGCACAGCAAGTGCCAGAGACACCGCCCGCTCCGCTTGGTCATTTTGTGCTGCCGGAGCCCCGAAGAAGCCGACCACCGCATCGCCGATGACCTTGTCGATGGTTGCACCATGCTCGATAAATAACTCGCAGAGCCCGTTCAGATATTCGTTCAATACATCTGCGAGCACCTCTGGCGCGAGTTGCTCGCTGAATGACGTAAACCCCTCGACATCCGTGAATACACACGTGAGCTCACGCTTCTCGCCGCCGAGATGGAGAGCGTTGGGTTCCTTGACAATCGCTGCAACAACGGCCGGACTGACATATTTCGAGAACGCGTTCTGAATGAACTGGCGAGCCTTGGCGTCCCGTCTCCAAGCCAGGAAGCCAACGAACGCCGACAGGCCGAGCACAAGCAATGCAGGCGCGACCATCGGAACGAGGATTGCGAACCGCGCGAAGGCCCACGCCTCACCGAACCACACCAGCAGCACCGCACAAGCGACCGCGACAGGTTTGAAGACCACCGGGATCGGCCGCGAAACGATCCACAAGCAGAACAGCCCGACAAGAAGCATTGGCGCATAGCCCACTGCAGGCCAAGGGGTCGTTATCCGATTTCCGGACACGAGCCTGGCTAACGAATGGGCGTGGATCGAGACGCCAGGGAGCACACCAATTTTCGCGCCGCTCAACAACGCGAACGGTGTCGGATGACGGTCTATTTGCTGCAGGTCTACACCGATAAGAACATATTTCCCCTCGAACCAGCTGAGCGGTGCCAGCGGAACGGCCTGTGCCGGATAGGTTGGAAAGCTGAAGGGCAAGCTGTTCGCCGTGCGGTAGTAGACCATCTCCTCCGGCCAGTGGCCCCGACCAACGCCGGTTGATGCTGCGATCACAGCAGCAAAGCTTGGCGTCCAGGCCCCGTCGCCTTCTCGACCGGGAAAGGCTCCACGGACCACGCCGTCGAGATTGTCATGCAACAATGCTGCAAGGCCCCGCTTTGCCGACGGAGCGAACGCGTTTAGATAGTCGGATTGCCTTTGGGTAAGGCCGTCAGTCCGCGAAGCCGAGGCGATCACCACAGGCACACTGGCGGTTTCGATGACAGTTTCGAGGCGGGCATCCTTTTCCGGCTCTGTTGCCTGGTCGAACAGCAGGTCGATGCCGATGGCAAGAGGGCGGGCCGACTCGATCCGAGCCAGGATGTCGGCCAAGAAGGCACGGTCCAGTGGTGAGCGGTATGGAAAATCCGCCAGGGTCTGTTCTGTTATTGAGACCACAACAATGTTGGGTGGAGGATGGGTGAACGGCGAGATAGAGACCATCATCACGTCACGCAGGATATTCTCCCACGGCGGTGACACGAGAGCAGTCGAGAGGGCCAGCAGAATCAAATAGGCGAGCGATGCGGCGATCCCATTTCGCCCAACGCTGACGATTCGGCTAAGTGTCCACACGCCGAAACAGATCCTTAGTGCCAGTGAAGCGATGCTCACAGCCAGCATACCCGTTCAGGCGCATCAAGCAAATTGTGGCGGGCTATTCGTCCGCAGCCCCGGGGGGCATAGCTCTTTTCGGTTGCATTAGCCTCTGCTACAGTTCCCTTGGGGAGCCGTTTCTGCCATGCGCAGCGCTTTCATTCTTTTGGTTCTATTATTTGCCGCTGTTTCAGGACGGGCAGTCGCCGACAAACGCGTAGCGTTGGTGATTGGCAATTCGGCCTACCAGCATGCCGTCCAACTCGCCAATCCGAAGAACGATTCGGCCGACATGCATGCCAAGCTTGAAAGCCTTGGTTTCGACGTCGTCAGCGGCCAGGAACTGGACCTCGCTGGAATGCGTCGCACGGTGCGCCAGTTCCTGGAGAAGCTCGAAGGTGCCGATATGGCACTGTTCTTCTACGCCGGGCACGGCCTGCAGGTGAATGGCAACAACTATATGGTGCCGGTGGATGCACAATTGTCCAGCTACAACGACCTCGACTTTGAGGCCCTTCCGATGGACCTCGTCCTTTCGGCGATGGAACGCAGCACGAAGGTGAACCTCGTCTTCCTCGATGCCTGTCGGGACAATCCGTTTGCGGAGAAGCTTTCCCGCTCGATGGGAACGCGCTCCGGTTCCTTAGGGCGTGGTCTTGCCCGACTTGGCAGCGGAGTCGGCTCGCTGATCGCGTTTGCCACGCAACCAGGTAACGTCGCGTTGGACGGAGCGGGCCGAAACTCTCCTTTCACGACTGCCCTGCTCGCGCACCTGGGCACACCTGGGCAGGATATCACGCGCGACCTCATCGATGTACGCCGCGACGTACTGGCCGCCACGAATGGGAAGCAAGTGCCATGGGAAAACTCCTCGCTCACGGGCGAAGTCGTTTTGAAGGCTCTCGCCACGGAACCGAAGGCGGCACCTTCCCCGGCTCAACAGTCTACGTCGCCGGACAATGCAGTCGAACTTGCATATTGGGCCACTATCAAGGACTCGACCGACAAGAGCTTCTTCGAAGCTTATCTGCAGCAATTTCCGGCAGGTGCTTTTGCACCCCTTGCGAGGTTGAAGATCGACGCGATCGACAAGCGCATCGAAACGGAACAGAAGGCGGCGCACCCACCGGCATCGGAGCGCGCCACGAAGGCAATCGACGATGCCAAGGGGACGGAACTCGCAAACCTTGAACACCCCAGCCCGCTGGCGCAGCCATCGGCAGCTACCGGAGACCCCAGCGAACTTGCGCGCGCCACTCAAACGGAACTCTCCCGCATAGGATGCCTTGAAGGCCATGCTGATGGAAAATGGGGGGCTACCAGCCGCAATGCGCTTCAGGACTATGCTGATCGGCAAGGCGTCAAGCTTGCATCGTTGGAACCGACAGCGGGACTACTGGAAAGACTAAGGGCGATCGGCGCTCGGATCTGCCCGCTTACTTGTGAACACGGGAGGGTGGCGAAGGGGGATCATTGTGTGCCCCAAACGAGCGGGCTAAGCGCCTTTAATGGCACATGGAAATTGGTCAGACGAGCCACAACGAACTGTGGCGATTGGCGAGAACTCTCAACAACCGTTTTCATAAGTGACGGCAAAGTAACGTCTGGCTCTGGATTTACGGGAAGCATCTCTACCGGCGGCGCCGTCAACATGAAACACACTTTTGTATATAAGGGACGAACGGGCGGGAACACCCTGACCGGGGTCATAAAGGGTGACAACGGAACCGGCAAATTTAAAGGGACCGGAGCTGGCAGCGGGTGCTCAGGAGAAATTATAATGGAGAGAATGTAGAAATTCGGGTCGGCCATCGTCCGCATTTATGTTGAAAGGCCGATGCTACGAGGCCAACAGTTGAAAGAGCTACATAGGCGAGTGAAGAGCCTGTCTTAAAGATGAACGGTGATCGTATCGAAAGAACCAGAGTGGGGTACCCAATTTGAGCTAATATGTTGGTCTATGGAAAGGTTCCGGACATCGAGAAAGCAAGCGACCACTGCCGTCCCGATGGAATTCCCGAATTGGCCGAGGTCACCTTCGCCAGACCCGCTTCGAGCGTCAAATCCAGGTTTTCAACCGGCGTGTAGGTCAAATTGACCGCGCCTCTTGTCTCAGGGGAATGACCTGCAGAAAAAGGCCCGTGCCTAGCACGGGCCAACTACGTTTCGGGAACTATGCCTAGAGCGGTTATTCTTAGCCGCCCATCTTCTTCGCCATGGCGCAGAAATCCGCGTGCGACTTGTTAAGCGTAGTGTCGCCGCAGTCTTTCAGCACCGCCTTTTGTTCGTCCGGTTTCATGGACATCCACGCGGTCTTGAAATCCGCTTCCGACCTCAAGGTTTTCATGCCGGCATCCGTGAAGAAAGGTGACATCTTTGCAGGATCATCGAGCGCGGAAGTGGTGCTGCTGCCTGCCAGCGCTGAGCCCGTCATCATTGCGAGGGCCATCGCGCCCATCGTAAGCATTTTGATGTTCATTTTTTCCTCCGTTAGTTCTACACGCGCAAATCGCGTGACCTGGGGAAAAACGTCGGCGTCTGAACTCTGTTCCCGCATCTTGCCGATTCCTCATCGACAGCCGTCTGACGCGCGCTGGCAGGTCTCGTGGAGGAATGGGCGGTGCAGTGGGGGATCCACCGTGGGGCAACGGACAAACCGGCCAATACGGATGCGATCGGCAAACGTGGTCCCATTAACCGCGACCGCGGACTTGATGCCGTCGCTATGCGCATCGCGGGCATTGTCAGATCTGCAGGCTCGGCCTGATCGATCTCCGCCGCTACCGCCCAGCCTTAGGGGGCAGCAGCGGTCCAGTGGTGTTCCACCGGATGAACTCGACTTCCCTCCCGGTGACTTGCCGAACAGTGTTCAACAGCACCTCATGCAAGACCCGCGTCTGTCGGTAATGGTCGCAATGCGGCGATATGAACGGCTTGATGATGCTCAGGTGCAGCGCTTCCGCAGCCGCCAGAAAACGCTCGATTTCAGCCTGCGATAATTGCTTGGAAGGTTTTGATCTGGCCATGGTAGCGAACTCCGTGTGAGGGTGATCGCCGCAACGGGAGGATTATATTCCTGATCTCGATGGCTCGGGCAAGCGCTGCCCGCCCAACGGGAATAGTTGTGAGTTGTCAGTGTTGCGCAACTGCAACGCGCAGCGCTTTTTGCGGAAGGTCATCGCGCCCGGCTAGGCTAGCGTTCTATAAGACGCTACTTAGCTCTCATATGCATCGATTGAAGGGGCTTTTCTATGAAATCTATCCTGCTTGCGACCACTGTTCTCATGGGACTCTCCGGCGGCGCTTATGCTGCCGATGCCATAGTGTCAGAGCCAATTGCCGCTTCATTTGATTGGACTGGCGCTTACATGGGTGTGAATGCCGGCGGCGGCTTTGGCAAGTTCAAGTACGACCCCAATTTCGGCACTGGTCTCGATCTCACGGCAAGTGGATTCCTGGGGGGCGTCCAGGCTGGCTACAACTGGCAGTCTGGGCAAATGGTCTACGGCGTGGAAGCGGACTTCCAGGGATCCGCCGTCAAGGCTTCCATTTCCGGCATAGGCGGCCCCGGCACTGCTCTCGAAACAAAGATTGACTGGTTCGGTACGGTGCGCGCCCGCATCGGCTACACGCCCGTCGATCGCTTCCTGGTTTATGGCACTGGCGGCTTTGCCTATGGTCACGATAAGACCACTTTTNACACGCCCGTCGATCGCTTCCTGGTTTATGGCACTGGCGGCTTTGCCTATGGTCACGATAAGACCACTTTTGGCGCCGGGGGCGACTTCTCCAAGACCAAAACCGGCTGGACCGTTGGTGCAGGCGTTGAGTACGCCATCAATACGAATTGGACGATCAAGTCTGAATATCTCTACACCGACTTGGGCAAATCGACCTTCACTGTTGGGCCGAGCAGCATTGACGTCACCGATAAGTTCCACGTCGTTCGGGTCGGCCTGAATTACAAGTTCTAGTCCATCAGCAGACCACAACACCAAGGCCCCGGACGATGCCGGGGCCCTTTGTTTCCCACGACGAGCCCAGGCTCCCACTTTACGGCGCGCTCCCGGTATTCTTGAAAGAGGCAGTCATTTCTCTCTGAAATCCAGCAGCTTGGCATGGCGCAGCTTCTCCTCGCCCTTCAGGAACCGCACCCGGCCGACTAG
>NZ_AYWR01000047.1:0-15908 GCF_000502935.1 Mesorhizobium sp. LNHC221B00
ACGCCATCGTAGACGGCTTCGTTCTCGCCTCACAAACATGAGCCCGAAGCAAATGTGTGCCCACGCTAGCCCACAAGGGGAGAAGGAAAGATGGCGTGAATGTCCGTGCCAATCGCCGACGCTGGTGATTGGCTGAGCCGCATGTGCCAGGCTCCACCTTCTCCCCTTGTGGGAGAAGGTGGCCGAGCGGAGCTCGGTCGGATGAGGGGTGTTCCAGCTTGGCGCCATGTCAGACATTTTACCTCCAGTTCTTCCGCCGCTCGAGCTCCGCTTCGGATGGCTCTCCCGTGACAAACGAGCCGACCTTGATCTCGCCCGCGCGCTCGTAGGTGGCGATGATGACGCCGGTGCTGGTGGCCTGCGACTTGGCAAGCTTGAAGGCGGCCGGCATCGCGTCATCGCCGAACAGGCGCTTGCCCTTGCCCAGCAACAGCGGGAAGGTCATCAGCCGGATCTCGTCGATCAGCCCGTTGGCGAGTAGCGTCTGGATCAGATTGCCAGATCCCTGGATGAGCAGGTCAGGTCCATCCTCTTGGCTGAGGCGGCGCACCGTGGCGACGATATCTTCCCCAAGCCATTGCGTGTTCTGCCAGGTCAAAGTGTCCGGCCGGTGGGTCGCCACATATTTGGTTGCGGGGTTGAAGGCGTCCGCGATCGGATCCTTCTGATACGGCCAGTACGCGGCGAAGATGTCGTAGGTTCTGCGGCCGAGCAGCAGGGCGAAGGGCTTGGAGAAGAGTTCATCCATCGCCGCGCCCCCCACCTCGTCAAAGTAGTGGAAGGTCCAGCCGCCGAACTTGAAGCCGCCGACCGGATCTTCTTGCGGACCGCCGGGCGCCTGCATGACACCGTCGAGGCTGACGAAGGTGGCTGCGATGATCTTTCTCATTCGAATGCTCCCGTTTCTCCAATCCATGCCGTCGTGGCCGGACTCCAGCCCCAAGGACGGGCGATCGGCGGCCAATCCGACAGGGCACGCGAGATTTCTGGCGGCTCTCCGTCATTTCCGGGGTCTGGCGCGCGGTGCCGCATCGAGACCTTTCGACGAGAACCAGACGTCGCTGAAGATCGCGGTGGCGGTGTGGTCCGGTGTCCTGTCGCTGGTCAGCCAGATCGAGCGGCTGCGCGTCGCCTCGTCACGGGTCGGAATTTTTGCGGCAAGCTCCGCAACCGAGGCACCGAAGCATGGGATGAACCAGGAGCGCATGAATGGATCGCAGGCGAAGCCCCTGTCGGTACGGGTCACCATCACGGCCAGCGGCACGCGCTCGGCCGGGCGCCAGGGAAAGATCATGCGGCCGCCTGGGCGCAACGCCTCCAGCCATCCGGACGGAGGGGCGACGACGCCGGCGTTGACATAGATGATATCGGATGGCGGCAAGGGCGCGGTCACGGCATCGCCATGGACGACCGTCGCGTTGCCACAGGCTTCGAGATTTTTGCGTGCCAGGTCGGCCAGCCTGTCGTCGAGTTCGAAAGCGGTGACGGTGCCGCCAGGTGAAACCAGCCTGGCCAGCAAGGCGGTGTAGTAGCCGGTACCAGAGCCGATATGAGAAACGGCCTCGCCGGGCTTCGGCGCCAGCTTTCCGATCCACATGGCGTGCAGGAACGGCTCGCCATTGTTGATGCCCTTGTCGGCATCGAGCACCACCAGCACGTTCTGATAGAGGTGCGCCGGGTCGGCGCTCGGCGTCGTGACCTTGCCGTTGCCTGCGATGATCGTCCACGGCCCTGGGCCAAGAAAGGCTTCGCGCGGCACCTCGGCGAACACCTCTTCCAGGCGCGGGTCTGGCGAGGCGGCATTGGCCGCCATCAGCCGCGCGTAGAATTTCCTGATATCCTCGATATTGCTCATGCCAATGCGGAAGATAGCGCGGGCCAGCGATCTGTCGCGGATCATGCTCAGGAACGTGCGAACTGCCGGTGAGACCTCAGCCGCCGCCGAACATCGTGTCGTAGAGCAGCTTGAAGTTCAGCACCAGGATGATCGCCGCGACCACCCAGGCAAGGGCTGCGACGCCGCGCGGAATGGCGAGATTGCCCATCTTCTTCTTGTCGGAAACGAACTGCACCAGCGGCACCACCGCGAAGGGCAGCTGCATCGACAGGATCACCTGGCTGAACACCAGCAACTGGCCGGTGCCCTTTTCGCCGTAGAGCGCGGTGACGACCACCACCGGGATGATGGCGAGGCCGCGGGTCAAAAGCCGGCGCGCCCAGTTGGGGATGCGCAGGCGCAGGAACCCTTCCATGATGATCTGGCCGGCGAGCGTCGCCGTCACCGTCGAGTTCAGGCCCGACGCCAGCAGCGCCACGGCAAACAGAATGGAGGCGATTCCGAGGCCGAGCAGCGGCGACAGCAACTCGAAGGCCTGGCCGATCTCGGCGACGTCGTGGTGGCCGGTGTCGTGGAAGGCGACCGCCGAGACGATCAGGATCGCGGCATTGACGAACAGCGCCAGCATCAGGGCGATGGTGGAGTCCGTCGTCGCCCATTTGATGGCGTCGCGCTTGCCCTTCTCGGTGCGCTCATAGGCACGCGTCTGCACGATCGAGGAGTGCAGATAGAGGTTGTGCGGCATCACCGTGGCGCCGATGATGCCGATGGCGATGTAGAGCATCGCGGGGTTGGTGACGATTTCGGAGGACGGCACGAACATCGCATGCAGGATCGTGCCGGCCGGCGGCGCGGCGACGAAGATCTGGATGGCGAAGCAGCTGAAGATGATGATCAGCAGCGCAATGACGAAAGCTTCGAGATAGCGGAAGCCCTTGTTCATCAAGAGCAGCACCAGGAAGGCGTCGAGCGCCGTCAGCATAGCGCCGCCGATCAGCGGAATGCCAAACAGCAGCTGCAGCGCGATCGCGGTGCCGATGACTTCGGCGAGATCGCAGGCGATGATGGCGAGCTCGCAGGCGATCCACAGCACGAAATTGACCGGGCGCGGGTAGTAGGCGCGGCAGGCCTGGGCAAGGTCGCGGCCGGTGGCGATGCCGAGCCGCGCGGCCAGCGCCTGCAGCAGGATGGCCATCAGGTTGGACAGCATGATGATGAACAGAAGCGTGTAGCCGAACTGGGCGCCGCCGGCGAGGTCGGTGGCCCAGTTGCCGGGGTCCATATAGCCGACCGAAACCATGTAGCCTGGGCCCATGAAGGCGAACAGGCGGCGGAGCCAAACGCCCGAACTCGGCACGGCGATCGAAGAATTGACCTCGCGCAGGCTGGGCTGGTCGTCCTCGTCGCGCCTGGCGAAGCGCCATGCGGAACGGGAGGCTGTGGCTTCTGCTTCTGACATGGACAGGCTTTCCGAGACGTCCGGGAATGTCCATAACCTATGCCATGGCTCAACATTATGCAATATGCTATATTTCATTGTATGTGCTTTTTATCCGATGCCGAAGCGCTGGTGACAGAGGCAATTGGGAACGCCGGTTGCGCCTATAGGGGAATGCAAATAAACGGCCTGAAGAATCAGAGCCCGTGCTATAAAGCAGCAACGGCTAAACTCCCGAGGAGGAGCGCGCATTGGCGCTGAAGAACAGACCGGTCCCGCGCGAGCCACTGCCTAACGCCGACGTCCATTCGGAAGGATTCCGGCAGCAGCGCCAAGCGCGCCGCAGCGCGCTGGTCGAGGACTATGTCGAGCTGATCGCCGATCTGATCGAGGACGGCAACGAGGCGCGCCAGGTCGATATCGCCGCACGGCTCGGCGTCGCCCAGCCGACCGTGGCCAAGATGCTGACGCGGTTGTGCGCCGACGGGCTGGTGTCGAGAAAACCCTATCGCGGCGTGTTCCTGACAGAGGCCGGCCGCAAGGTCGCCGAGGAAAGCCGCATCCGCCACCAGACTGTGGAAGCTTTCCTGCGCTCGCTCGGCGTCAGCGCGGAGACGGCGCGCATCGATGCCGAGGGCATCGAGCACCATGTCAGCGCCGAGACGTTGGAAGCGTTCCGCAAGGCGATGACGGCGCGCTGAGCCGCGCCAGCCGCTCCCCGAGCCGCCGGAACCGTCCGATGTCATGCACGTTGCTCCTGGGACCGCGCGATGTCGCGCGCCAAGGGAGGAAGCGATGGGAATTGAACAGGCACCGACGGCGAAGGGCAAGCAGGCGGCCAGCGGATTGAAGCAGGCGGCTGCGAAGGACGAGCGCAAGACCGAGGCCGAGATCGGTCACCCCCTGAAGAAGGGCGCGGCGCGTTTCGAGGAACGTTCGAAAAGCTCGGACGGCAAAAGCGCCGGCGCCAAGCAGAAGGGGTAAGTCCGTTGCGCGATGCAGGGTTGGTTCACTCGCGAACATCCTGCACCCAGCTCCTGGGATGGCCGTCGACGCGGAACTGGAAGATGAAATAGGGCGGAATGCAGGTGCCTTCGCCAGGTTTGGCTTCGGCCAGATCGTCATAGCCGGCGGTGCAGATATAGTCCTCGCGGCAGGGATGCGCCTTGTCGCAGGCGCGCAGGCCGGCGGTCTTGGTGAATTCCCTGGTGCAGAATTTGTGATCCTTGCCCGAGGCGATGCAGTCGTTGAAGCCGGTCTTGGCCAGCCGGCCGCAGGTGGCCTCGTTGGGAAGCTTGTCGCAGGTCGCCTTGCGCAGCATGCCGCCGGGAAAGCCGCCGGTCTTCTGCTGCGGGTTGTCGTAGCGCTGACGCGCCGCGCCATAACCGGCGAGCTTCACCACCGGTTTCTTGTCGCGTGCGGGGTCGATGGCGCATGCCTTGGCGGTGGCCGGCGACAGACGGCAATACTGGTCGCTGCCCCATGTCGACATCTTGATCTCGCCGAACTCGACGGGGTCGCCGACCGCGCTGCCCTTCTCGCTGACGCAGGTGCCGAAACCCGGGTGGATCGCGCTTGCATGCACGCCGGCGCAGCGCAGGCCGGCGCCGCAGGTCCAGTCCTCGAAGCTTGCGTCCTTACCGCTGTAGCAGATCGAGCCCCAGCCATTGTAAAGGTCGGTGCCCTTCAGCGCCTCGGCATATTTCTGGTCGGGACGGGCAGCGAAACCTCTGGTGAAATCCGGATGACCGCCGGCGGCGAACTGCTCGACAATGGCGCGGCGGCGCGGCAGGTCGGCGAAGAAGACGGCCGAACCAGGCACGAAGACGGCGTTGCGGCGCGGCTCGCTGGCCGGGTCGGCGCCGGTGTAGTGGAAGCCGGCAATGCCATGCGTCTGGTGGCAGCCGGTACAGCTCATCTCGTTCAGCCGCAGGTCGAAGCCGGCCACGGACTTGATGGTGGCGAGCGTATTGCCCCGGGCGACATAGTCCTTCAGCGCCTTGTCGATATCGGCATCGTCGACCAGCCCATAGGCGATGTTATTCTGCGAGCGGCTGAGGCCTCCAGGCGCGACCGAAACGGCGCTTTTGGCCAGGAATCTTTCGTCGATGACCAGCCGGCCATGGTCGAGGTCATAGATGTTGCGGTCGGTGAGCAGCCATTTGGCGAAGGCCGGCTTGTCGGCCAGCACCGTCGCCCGGTCGATCTGGTTCTCCATCCTCGATTCGTAGAAGCTCGAGGTCGCCGGATCCCATTTGAAGATCTTCAGGAGATACTCGGCGTGGCCGCCGAAATCGCGCCGCGTCGAGGCGGACAGTCTGAGCACCTGCATATTGAGTTCGAGCCGCATGACCTGCGAGGAGTTCAGCATGGCGCCCGACAGCGGGCCTTCGCCGGAGCGCAGCCAGGCGGCGAGCTGTTCGGGCGGCAGATCCTTTTGACCGGCGGCCAGCCAGCGGTTGGCGACGTCGGCGCAGGACACATCGGTGGTATCAGGCAGATCCTTCGAGGCGCGGGCCTGCGCCTGCCTTGGCTTGGCGTTGAACACCAGGCTCATAGTCAACGGCAGGCGTGAGGAAATGCGCTGCGCAGTCTTCCCCCCGATTGGCTTGCCCTTGGCCGGCTTTTCCGCGACCGAATAGTGGAAGCGGTAGATCAGCCTGATCTCACCGCATTCGGTGTGGCCGAGATAGCCGCGGTCCATGCGGTTGACGATGCCGGTCAGATCGAGCGTCGAGCCGTCGTCGTCGATGTATTTCGGATTGAATTTCTGGCTGGTGTCCTTCGATCTCGCCATGGCGGCGACATAGGGGTCGGGGCTGGTCCTCGGCTCCTCGGCGATCTCGAGCTTGACCGTGTCGCGCACCGTGGCCAGCGCCGGCACCGAAAACAGGCCGCGATTGTCAACCTCGCGGGTAAGGCCGAGTGCCGGCCCAAGCAGGCGGCTGATCGAAAGACCGTCACGCTCCAGCGCCTGCAAGGTGGCGGGATCGGTGACGGCAACGCTGGAATCGAGCGTCACCGCGTCGGCGTCCATGACGCCAAGACAGAGCAGGGTCGCGAGCAGCGACAGGAATCGACCGATCGTCTTCAGTCTCACGCACCCCTCCCGTTGCGGCGATGCTACAGGCGTTCGCCGGTCCCGGCCAGTGCTCTGAAGCCGTCACGCGGGCGCTGCCTCGGCCGCTGAAAAATACTGTGACTTGGTGCAACCATTGGGATAATTGTTTGTTGGGTTGAGCCGGCCTGCCGGAGCAACGGGGACGTTTACATCACGGGGAGTTGCCATGCTCTGGAAAGGCCGTCGTCAGAGTGACAATATCGAGGACGACCGCAGCGACAGCGGCGGTGGCGGTATCGGCGGCGGTAGCCCTGGCCAGTTCCGCATCCCGATCGGCGGCCGTGCCGGCGGTGGCGGCAGCATCTTCCTCGTCATCCTGGTGGTTCTCGCCGGCTGGTATTTCGGCTTCGATCCCTCGACGATCCTGGGCGGTGGCGATGGCGGCCTGCTGCCCGGCGGCGGTGGCCAGATCACCGACGACAGCGGCGGCCAGGACAGCGGGACCGCCCCCGCCAATGACGAGATGAAGCAGTTCGTGGCGACCGTGCTCGCCGAGACCGAGGATACCTGGACCGGCATCTTCAAGTCGCAGGGGTTGACCTATGAAGACCCGAAGCTGGTGCTGTTTTCAGGCCAGGTCCGCTCCGCCTGCGGCTTTGCCTCCGCGGCTGCCGGACCGTTCTATTGCCCGGGCGATCACAAGGTCTATCTCGACATGACCTTCTTCCAGCAGCTCGACCAGCAGTTCGGCGCTTCCGGCGAGTTCGCCCGTGCCTATGTGATCGCGCATGAGGTCGGTCACCACGTGCAGAATCTCACCGGCATCATGGGCAAGTTCAACCAGATGCGGCAAGGCATGAGCGAAGCCGATTCCAACCAGCTGTCGGTGCGCATCGAGTTGCAGGCCGACTGCTTCGCCGGTGTCTGGGCGCACTACACCGGGCAGAAGGGCATATTGGAGCAGGGCGATTTCGAAAGCGCGCTCAACGCCGCCAAGCAGATCGGCGACGACACGCTGCAGAAGAAGATGCAGGGCTATGTCGTGCCGGAAAGCTTCAACCACGGCACCTCGCAGCAGCGGCAGACCTGGCTGGCGCGCGGCTACAAGAGCGGCAAGCTTTCGGATTGCAACACGATGAGCGGTGCAATCTGAGCACCCGATTCACGCCGGTAGCCTGACGGCGAACAGGCCGTCAGGGGATGTCAGGATCAAACATTCCTGCCTGTTCCCGCATTGTTCCTTATTGCGGCCTCGCCTATAAGGTGCGTTCGCCCAGGCCCCGGGGCGGACCGAGGAGCTTGACCCGCCATGATCGACCCCAAAACCGCCAGGCGGGGCCTGGCGCTCGTTTTCACCACGCTGCTGCTCGACATCATCGGCTTCGGCATGATCATGCCGGTGCTGCCGGCCTATCTCAGGGAATTGACCGGTGTCAGCATCAGCGGCGCGGCGATCGAAGGCGGCTGGCTGTTCTTCGTCTATGCGGCGATGCAGTTCTTCTTCGCGCCGATCATGGGCGGCTTGAGCGATCGGTTCGGACGGCGGCCGATCCTGCTCGCCTCGGTTCTGACCTTCTCGATCGACAACCTGATCTGCGCGGTCGCGTGGTCCTACCCGATGCTGTTCATCGGGCGTGTGCTGGCCGGCATTTCGGGCGCCAGCTATTCGACGACATCGGCCTTCATCGCCGACATCTCGAACGATGAGAACCGTGCGAAGAATTTCGGCCTGTTGGGCATCGCCTTCGGCGTCGGTTTCGTCATCGGGCCGGTGCTCGGCGGATTGCTCGGCGCGTTCGGACCGCGGGTGCCGTTCTATTTCGCCGCCGGGCTTGCCTGCGTGAACTTCCTGATCGCGATGTTGTTCCTGCCCGAA
The DNA here is from genome assembly GCF_000502935.1 of Mesorhizobium sp. LNHC221B00. NCBI lineage: Bacteria > Pseudomonadati > Pseudomonadota > Alphaproteobacteria > Hyphomicrobiales > Phyllobacteriaceae > Mesorhizobium > Mesorhizobium sp. LNHC221B00. The sequence goes on from NZ_AYWR01000047.1 coordinate 8,213, forward strand.
ACGCTGGATGACAAGCATCGCCGCCGCTTCGAGTGGAAACGCGCCAACCCGGTCGGCACGCTGCTGCAGATGCGCCAGTATCATGGCATCGGCTGGATCGGGCTCGTCTTCTTCCTGATGACGCTCGGGCACATGATGTACCCGGCGGTCTGGTCGTTCGTCTCCAATTACCGCTATGGCTGGAGCGAACAGCAGATCGGCTTCTCGCTCGGCGCCTTCGGGCTGTGCGGCGCGATCATCATGGGCACGGTTCTGCCACGCGTCATCCCCAGGCTCGGCGAATGGAGGACGGCGGTTATCGGCCTGACATTCACGGCTGCGAGCGCGTTCGGCTACGCCTTCGCCTCGCAGGGATGGATGGTCTATGCGGTGATCGTCGTCGGCTGCCTGGAAGCGCTGGCCGATCCGCCGCTCCGAAGCCTCGCCGCAGCCAAGGTGCCGCCGTCGGCACAGGGCGAACTGCAGGGCGCGATGACCTCGATCTTCTCGATCACCTCGATCATCACGCCGCTGCTCTATACGGCGATCTTTTCCTGGTTCACCGGCCCAAGCGCGCCGGTGACTTTCGGTGGTGCGCCCTATCTGGTCGGTGCGTGCTTCCTGACGCTGGCGGTCATCGTCTTTGTCGCCAAGGTGGCGCGGCCGGCGACGCGTGCAAATGTCACCGGCGTCGCCGAAGACGGGGCACAGGTGTGAGCCACGACAGCCGCATTGCGCTAACAAAGGACGTGTCGCTGTCGCGGCTGGTCTTCGGTGCCTGGCGCCTGCTCAACGGAGCCGTGCGCCCCGATGCCGATCAAGTCGCAAGACTGATCGGCAGCGCCGTCGATCTCGGCCTGACCAGTTTCGACCATGCCGACATCTATGGGCACTACGAGGTCGAGCCAGCGTTCGGCGCCGGGCTGGCGCGCTGGAAAGGCAAGCGCGAGCAGATCGAGCTGATCTCGAAATGCGACATCATGCTGGCCTCTGCCAACAGGCCGCAAAACCAGCTGAAGCACTACGACACCAGTGCCGCGCATATCACAGCCTCGGTCGACCGTTCGCTCGCCAATCTCGGCACCGATTATCTCGACCTGTTGCTGCTGCACCGGCCGGATCCTCTGATGGATGCGGACGAGACGGCGGCGGCACTTGCCGCGCTGGTTAAATCAGGCAAGGTCAGGGCGGTCGGCGTGTCCAATTTCACGCCGTCGCAGTTCGACCTGTTGGCATCGCGGCTGCCGTTTCCCTTGGCCACCAACCAAATCGAGATGTCGGTGCTGAAGACGTCTGCGCTGACCGACGGCAGCCTCGATCACGCGCAGCGTCTCGGTTACGCGCCGATGGTCTGGTCGCCGCTCGGCGGTGGCTCGCTGTTCACCGGCAAGGAAGCACGCGAGGCGCGGGTGCGGGCGGCACTGGCGGCGGTAGCAGCCGAGATTGGCGCCGGCGATCTCGCCGCTGTCGCCCTCGCCTGGCTGCTGCGTCATCCGGCACGGTTGGTGCCGGTGCTGGGCTCGATGAAGCCGGAACGTTTAGCTGCGATGGTCAAGGCATTGGATATCGTGCTCGACCGCCAGCAATGGTTCGCCATACTGGAGGCCAGCGAAGGCCGGCCGGTGGCTTAGGATCGGGTGTTTGGGGAGCGAGGCTGCGAGATGTTTGCGCTGCCCCTCATCCGCCTGCCGGCACCTTCTCCCCGTATAGTGACAGGGAAAAGGGAGATCCGCCGTGACCTCGCCGCCCTCTTTTGCAACGTCGACAATTGGCGAAATCTTGGCGACGGCGTCTTTCTCCCCGTCACTATACGGGGAGAAATGCCCGGCAGGGCAATGAGGGGCAGCGCTAACGGATCGAATTAAGCCCGCTCCGCGAGCAATTCCTCGCCGCGCTTTTCGCGGATCAGGTTGACGAAGCGGCGGAAGAGATAGTGCGAGTCTTGCGGGCCGGGCGAGGCCTCGGGATGATGCTGGACCGAGAACACCGGGCGGCCGGTCAGCGCTATGCCGCAGTTCGAACCGTCGAACAGCGAGACATGGGTTTCCTCGACGCCCGATGGCAGCGAGTCGGCGTCGACGGCAAAGCCATGGTTCATCGAGACGATCTCGACCTTGCCGGTGGTGTGGTCCTTGACCGGATGATTGGCGCCGTGGTGGCCCTGGTGCATCTTGGCGGTCCTGCCGCCCAGCGCCAGCGCCAGCATCTGGTGGCCGAGGCAGATGCCGAACACCGGAATGTCGGTCTTGAGCAAATCCTGGATGACCGGCACGGCATAGTCGCCGGTGGCTTCCGGATCGCCGGGGCCGTTGGAGAGAAAGATGCCGTCGGGCTGCATGGCCAGGATCTCTTCCGAGCCGGTGCTGGCCGGAACCACGGTGACCTTGGCGCCGAGGCCGGAAAGCAGGCGCAATATGTTGCGCTTGACGCCATAGTCGATGGCGACGACGTGCATGGAGGGCTCGGCCTGTTCGCCAAAGCCTTCGTTCCACACCCAGGGCGTCTCGCGCCAGACCGAGGACTGACCCGAAGTGACTTCCTTGGCAAGGTCGAGCCCGATCAGGCCCGACCAGGCGGCGGCGCGGCGCTTCAGGTCTTCGAGGTCGAAGACGCCGTCGGGCGCGTGCGCGATGACGGCGTTGGGCATGCCCTTTTCACGGATCAGGGCGGTCAGCGCGCGGGTGTCGATGCCCGAAAGCGCGACGATGCCGCGCTTCTTCAGCCACTGGTCGAGGTGACCGGCGGCGCGGTAGTTGGACGGATTGGTGACGTCGGCCTTGAACACCGCGCCCACGGCGCCGGCGCGTGCGACCGGGTTGAGGTCCTCGATGTCTTCGCCGTTGGTGCCGATGTTGCCGATATGCGGGAAGGTGAAGGTGACGATCTGGCCGGCATAGGACGGGTCGGTGAGGATTTCCTGGTAGCCGGTGAGTGCCGTGTTGAAGCAGACTTCGGCGACAGCCGAGCCGGTGGCGCCAAGGCCGCGACCCTCGATGACGGTGCCATCGGCCAGCACCAGCAGGGCGGTCGGCTTTTCGGTCGCCCAGGCGGGGGTCGACGTGGGGGTCAACGCGGGCGTCATCTCGGCCATGTCGGCACTCCTATCAGACCGCGCGCTTGCAACCGGCCCGGTGGGCCATCCGCGCGGCAAACGGCGCGAAGCGGCGATTTCGCGGCTCCCACGCAGTCAGGCTTCAGTTCATGCAAGGCTGAGTACATAGGGGAAGGGAGCAGGGTGGTCAATGATCATGCGAAATGCGGCGGCGATTTATTTCATCAAGCAATATCAGAGGCTTGCCGCGTGATATGAGGGTTTGCCTTGGCTTGTCCCCGGCGCTATTGTCCGCGCCGGCCGAAGGAGAAAGCACGATGCGCGGAAAAATCGCCGAATCCCTGAAGAGCGCGATGAAGGCGCAGGACAAGCACCGGCTGCCGACATTGCGGCTGATCCAGGCCGCCATACACGATCGCGACATCGCCAATCGCGGCGCCGGCAAGGAACCGGCCAGCGACGAGGAGATCCTGCAGATCCTGGCCAAGATGGTGAAGCAGCGCGAGGAATCGGCCAAGGCCTTCGAGGATGGCAAGCGGCCGGAACTGGCGGCGCAGGAGCGCGGCGAGATGGAGATCATCCGCGGCTTCCTGCCGACGCAGCTCGACGATGCGGCGATCGCCGCCGCGGCGCGCGAGGCGATCGCCGCGACGGGTGCCGCCAGCCAGAAGGACATGGGCAAGGTGATCGCCGCGCTGAAGCAGAAATATGCCGGCCAGATGGATTTCGGCAAGGCAAGCGGCATCGTCAAGGGGCTGCTGCAGTAGGGCGCTGTCCATCATTCAGTTCCGTAGCGACTTCAGCTGACCTGGCGCCGCCGAATCCAGGTCGGGAGTGGAACTTGGATACCCCCGAGATGTTTATCAGTCATGCAACTGGAGAGATGTCATGACTGAGAACGAAACCCGCTATGAAACCGGTGCGAGGAAGTATCCGGCGAAGACCGGTGCCGACCCTTCCGATGAATTCTCCCAGGACGCGGCCGGCAACAAGCAGCCTGCCGGGGGAATGGGGCTCACCCGCGGGAAGGATGAAGTAGAAGACCGCACCCGCCAGTCGGAGGGACAAAACCCGCCAAGGCTAGTCACGCCGAGCCCCGCAACCGAAAAGACGTCCGGTGCCGGCCCCGCTTTCGCGGAGCGTTCCAAGGACGCCAAAGCTCCGAAGAGCGGCCGCCAGCCGGGAGCGTATGTCAAGAAGTGATCGCTGGACGGGACCCGAGAGGTTCTGGCACTACACGGCTGGTCATTAACGACCGATTTCCACTTGCGCCTTTCGCGACTGGTTGGTCGGTATCTCTCTTGCGGGCCTCCGAGGCTCCAACGCGCGGCGCAATGCCGGCGCTTCCTGCTGGATATGGTCCCACAGGCGGTTCGCGACCGGGCCTCACGGCTCCTTGCAGATCGGCACTGGTTGCGACGGTGCCGCCGGATGGTCTTTCTTGTATTGCACGATGATCGGCTCGAGGGTTTTTCGCGGCCAGAATTTCGGCGTGCCGATTTCCTTCAGGCAGGAGGCGTTCCAGTAGAGATCGGTGCCGGACAGCGAATGGCTTTTGGCCGATGCTTGCGCCACGGCGGCGATGTCGCGCGATTCCGGGTAGATGTAGAGCGTCGTCGGGTTGTCCTTGACCATCGCGATGATCTGCCGCGCATCCGCCGGCGACCAGCTGGTGCAGCCATTGCTGCGGCCGCCGGCATAGTCCACCAGCTTACCGAACGGCACCAGACCATCGTGGTCGGCATAGGAGCTGTTCGGGCTTTTGCGCATGCACATGCCGCGCAGCACCTGCGCGGCATGGCCGCCGATCACGCGCTGCCTGGCGTTGGCCGCTTCGCCTTCGCCGTCGAACTGTATGAAGGTGCGCTGGAAGGCCACGTCCTGCTTCGCGCCGGTGCGGTAGTAGCCCTTGAACGAGGTTTTCGCCTCGCGGGTCATGTAGGCGCCGCCGGCCGTCAGCTCCGAATCCATGGCATTGCCGAAGTTCTTCGAACAGCGCCTGCCATTTGAGAAATCGACCGTGCCTTTCAGGTTGCGGCCGCCGCCATGCCCCGACGAGATGGCGCGAAACGACTGGCTGGCTTCGCACACGACGTAATACCGGCGCCCCAGCACGCCGTTGCCCAGATCGCCGGGACGCGTGGCATCCATGGCAAAATAGCAGGGGTTCCTGACCGCGCCTTGCGCGACCTTCTCACGGTAAAGCGCTCGCGCCCGCTCGAGCACCACTTGCGAGATCTGGCCATCGCCGTCGCCGACATGAGCCTGCAGCCAGGCCGGAATATCGGATGGTGCGGCGAACGACCGGACGGCCGTCAAGGCGATGACGACAAGCAACAAGCCGGCGACGATACCCAAAGGGACAGATCTCAACCGCACCGGTTCAATTCTCCCGCCGAAGCCATGCGAATCCTTGCGGTGTTTGCCGCACGCGACTCAATCATAAAATGTCTCGTGGCAATCGGCGAAACACATCTTGTTTAGCGGGCACGCAAGTTCAAACGAACCGAGGTCGGCGTGCAAGCCGCCCTTAGACCGGGATGCTGGTCCAAGGCTTGCGACAATGGGTTGAGCGCTCTCCCGGCTGCGATTATGCATGCTTTCTGAGGAGAGCATGGATCATGGTCGAGATCGTCAGACCCACGCTTGAACATCTGCCGTCCTACAAGGCGGCGCTAGAGCGCGGCTGGTCGCCGGACAATGTGCGGCTCCTGCAGGCGACGCGCGAACAACTTGCGGCGATAGAGAAGGATCCAGTGGCGTTCCTGGCCAACCTCGATGATCCCGAGGCGAAAGGTGGCCCAATCACCTTGCCCGACGGGACGAAAGTGCCACGCCTGCCGGGTTTCCGTCGCTGGATTTGGGACGGCGAGGCATCGGGCTCGATCGGCTTGCGTTGGCAGAAGGGCACGGCGGACCTGCCGCCGCATGTGCTTGGCCATATAGGCTATGCGGTGGTGCCGTGGAAGCGGCGGCGCGGCTACGCGACCGAGGCGCTGCGGCTGATGCTGGACGAGGCGAGGGCGGTTGGCCTGGCTCACGTCGAGATCACCGCCAAGCCGGGCAACCCGGCGTCGCACAAGGTGATCCTGGCCAATGGCGGCAGGCTGGTCGAGCGCTTCTTCGAGGATGCCGCCTATGGCGGGGCGGAGAGTTTGCGGTTCCGGATCGGGCTGTAGCCGGCGCCATCCTCACCCGTGCTCGTCGGCACACAGCGCGTGGTCGGACAGGGCGCCGACGGGTAGCTTGAGGCGCTACTCGGCGGCGGCCGTCAGCGGCGGCGTGGCGTTGCTGCGCGCTTCCCAGAAATACGAGGCGAGTGCCACGAGCACGGCGACCAGCATCGCGAAAGCGCCAAGCAGCGGCAGGCTGCGATAGCCGAAGCCGCTGTTCAGCATGGCGGCACCCAGCGACGCCGCCAGCGCGATGCCGACATTGAAGCCGGACGGGATCAGCGAGGAGGCGAGGTTCGACGCGTCCGCGGTCCAGGCCAGGATGCGGGTCTGGATCGGCGTGCCGATGGCGAAATTGAGGCCGCCCCAGATGACGATCGCAACGGTCATCGGCAGGGGATAGGGGCTGACGGCATAGATCACCGCCAGCGTCACCGTCTGCAGGCCAAGCATCGTGATCAGCGAGGGCATCAGTTTCCAGTCGGAGAGCTTGCCGCCGAGGAAGACGCCGAGCGTGGCGCCGACGCCGTTGAGCAGCAGCACCCAAGGCACCAGATCCTCGTCCAGCCCGGTGATCTCAAGCAGGGTCGGGGTGATGTAGGTGAATAGGCCGAACTGGCCGATCATCAGCATCAGCATCAGGATCAGCGAGGTCCAGACCTGTTGGCGCGCCAGCACGCGGACCTCGCGGGCAAGGCCGGCATGCTTCGCTTGATATCCCGTGGTGCGCGGCAGAAGGGCCGCCATGGCAAAAGTTGCCGCGACGCCCAGCGCGCACATTACCCAGAAGGTCGCGCGCCAGCCCCAGATGTTGCCGATCGCGGTGCCCGCCGGCACGCCGATGACGTTGGAGACGGTCAGGCCGGACAGGATGACGGCGACCGCCATGCCACGCTGGTCCTCGCGCACCAGGCCGACCGCCACCACCATGGCGACGCCGAAATAGGCGCCATGCGCGACCGCGACGGCAATGCGCAACAAGAGCATCGAGGTGAAGTCTGGCGCCAGCGCGCAGGCCGCCTGGCCGATGGTGAAGACGATGGCGAGGCCGAGCAGCAAGGTCTTGCGCGGCAGCGACTTGGTGGCGAGCGCCAGCAGCGGGCCGCCGATGGCGATGCCGCAGGCGTAGCCCGAGACGAGATAGCCCGATGTGGGAACCGAAACGCCGAGCCCCTGTGCCACCTGCGGCAGCACGCCGGCGATGACGAACTCGGTGGTGCCGAAGGCGAAAGCGGCGATGAACAGGGCGATGAGTGGAAGCGACATGGGAAAAGCCTTGGCTGGAACGGCCTCAAACCACGGATGGGCCTTGCGGGCAATCCAGAAATTGTGGGCGTCGGTTTAGGTTTTCTTCAGTGAGGGTGCAAGGCAGTGAAGCTGCCAATCTCCCCCCAAGTGGGGGGAGATTGCCTGCAGGCTGTCCGAACCGGATAGATAGGTAACAGAATGGACCTGATGGATGGGTGACAGTTTTCTCCTTCGCTGGGAGGAC
>NZ_AYWR01000048.1:0-15536 GCF_000502935.1 Mesorhizobium sp. LNHC221B00
CGAGCTGCCGGACCTTGCCGACGGCGAACCCGGCCCGGACGCGCGCTACGAGACCCGCGAAGCCGTGCGGCTCGCCTTCGTCGCCGCCATCCAGCTGCTGCCGCCCCGGCAGCGCGCGGCACTTCTGTTGTGCGACGTGCTCGGCTGGTCGGCGCAGGAGACAGCCCAACTGCTGGGCGGCTCGACCGCGTCGGTCAACAGCGCCCTGCAGCGGGCGCGCGCGACGCTGGCGAAGCGCTATCCGACCGGACGCCCCGTGCAGCGATCGCAGCCCAGCCGCGACGAAAGCGTGCTGCTCGAACGCTATATCAGGGCCTGGCAGGCCGCCAATCTCGACGGCTTCATCGAACTGCTGTGCGACGGCGCCACCTACCACATGCCGCCATGGCGCGACTGGTACCAGGGACGTCCCGCGATCCGTGGTTTCTTCGACACGGTGTGGGGCAATTTCGCCGGCTACCTCCCGGTGGCGACACGGGCCAACGGCCAGCCCGCGGTTGCGATCTACGCGCGGCGCCATCAGGAGCCGGAATGGCGCGCGCAATCGCTGCATGTCATCGAGCCGGCCGACGGCGGGATCGCTTCGCTGACGGTCTATGTCGGCCCGCTTGGCCCCGACCTGTTCGCCGCCTTCGGCCTGCCGCCGGTCTGGCCTGGATCGAACGCATAGCCATCGCGCACTCCTCTCCTGACAGAAAGCTGGCAGGAGGCTTGGTCTACAGATCGCTTGGGAGCCCCGTCGCGGCTTCAGCGATCAAGGAGCCAAGCCATGAATTTCGTCTCTGTCCGCATCATCACGTCCGATGTCCAGCGCCTCGTGCGCTTCTATCGTGAGATCACCGGCATGCCGGTGACGGTGTACACGGAAGACTTCGCCGAATTGGCGACGCCGGCCTGCACGCTGGCGATCGGCAGCACGCGCACCTTGATGCTGTTCGGCGGCGACATCGCCCGTCCCGCCGACAACCACACCGCCATCATCGAATTTCGGGTTGGCGACGTCGATGCCGAATTCGCCAGGCTGTCGGACACCATCAAGCGCTCGATGGTGCAGGAGCCGACCACCATGCCCTGGGGCAATCGCTCGCTGCTGTTTCGCGATCCCGACGGTAATCTGGTGAACTTCTTCACGCCGGTGACCGCCGAGGCGATCCGCAAGTTCGATAGGTAGAAGCGTTAGGGATAGGCTAGAGTTTGGGAATCGCCGGAGCCTCCGCGCGTTCGTCATCCACGGGCGGAGCAGCCGCGAAAGCGGCGTCGCGGAGACCCGAGGATCCATGCCGCGACCTTAGCCTTGGAGTGCAACGGAGCAGAGTTCTTCATCGCAGCAACGCTTTGAAGTCGCGGCATGGATCCTCGGGTCTGCGCCGCGTCGCTACGCTCCTTGCTCCGCCCGTGGATGACGAAGCGACGGCGCGTCGGCGCCGAGCCGGGACCGTTCTCCGCTCTACCTCTGATTCCACTTCCGAATAACCGGCTCGCTGAGATCGTGCTCGTAGCCGAGCACGCTGATGCTGGCCGTGTCGAGCACGAGCAGCGCGCCACCCTCCGGCGGCAGGCCGAGCCAGCGGGCGGCGAGCACGCGCAGGAAATGCGCGCTGGAAAAGATCAGGATCGGGCCGCCAGCTTCGCGAAGCTGCCTGATGATCCTGTCGGCGCGGGCGCCGACATCGGCCGCCATTTCGCCTTGCGGGCAACCGTCGCGAAAGACGGTCCAGCCTGGCCGCTCGGCCAGGATCTCCCTGGTGGTGCGCCCCTCATAGGCGCCATAGTCCCACTCCTGCAGATCGTCGTTTCTGACACTTTCTGCGCCAAAGCCGGCAAGCACGCTGGTGTTGTAGGCACGCTGCGACGGGCTCGACCACACCGCCGAGAACGACAGGCCTTTCAGCCGCTGCGCCACGCCCCGCGCGGCGGCCTCGCCGGCTGGCGTCAGCGGCATGTCGGTGCGGCCGGTGTGCTGCCCCGAAAGGCTCCACGCCGTCTCGCCATGCCGGACCAGATGGATCTGCGGAAACGCACTGCTCACGGAATGCCCCTCAATGTCGACGGCACCTTAGAGGACGCTGTGGCAAAGGGGAATCCGGGGGACGCCGAAAGCGTGGGTGCGGGGAAATGCCTGGAAGGGCAACGGGAGACGGCGCCGGGATCGATGATTGGTCCAATCTCAGCTGTCCTTGATCCACGTGACACTGGCCCTGTGAGTTGCGCGGTGGCGCAACTATATCAAGTTGAGCTTCCAAAGCTCCCGCCATCCCAAGGGCAATGGCCCTTGCACAACAGGTCAGATCATCATGTACAAACATCTGCTCATCGCCACCGACGGATCGGAACTGGCCGACAAGGGTGTCGCCCATGGCCTCACGCTCGCCAAGGGCATCGGCGCCAGCGTCACCTTCGTCACCGTCTCGGAACAATTCCCTATGCTGGCCTGGGGCGGCGCCATGGCCGGCTATGCAGCGGGGGATGAAATGGCTGTCTACCAAGAGGAATCGCGCAAATATGGCAAGCAGGTTCTCGACAAATGCAAGGCATCGGCCGATGCGGCCGGCGTCTCCGCCGAGGTCGTCCATGTCGAGGATAAAAGGCCCGCCGAAGCGATCCTGGAACTGTCGCAGGCGCTGGGCTGCGACCTGATCGTGATGGCCTCGCATGGCCGTCGCGGACTTGGCCGGCTGCTTCTCGGCAGCCAGACGGCGGAAGTGCTGTCCTACACCGAAATCCCGGTCCTGGTAGTGCGGTAGGACTGCCAAGGATCACGGGCTCCATCGGCCATCGCAGCAGCATAGTGTAATGACAATATCGTTACGCTGTGCTAGATTCGTGCAGGAAGGAGCTGTCGATGTCAGCCTCACAACATTCATTGCCGAAGAGCGTTCCACTCAACATCCGCGTCAAGCCGGAAGTCCGCAATCTGATTGACCGGGCAGCGCAACTGCTCGGCAAGAATCGCACGGACTTCATGCTTGAGGCGTCGCAGCGCGCCGCTGAGGACGCTCTGCTCAATCGCCTTGTGTTTACGGTCGAGCCGGATGTCTATGCTGCCTTTCTGGCGCGTCTCGACGCGCCGCCGCAACCGAACGACCGGTTGCGGCGCACCATGATAACAAAGGCGCCCTGGGACGCCGCGTGAACCTCTCGGCTCCGGTACCGCTCGCCGATCATCACGAACTCGGCGACTTCTTATCGGGCATACCCTCGCTCGACGACTGGTTGAAAAAACGGGCTCGCACCAACCAGTCTGGCGGTGCGTCCCGCACCTATGTGACGTGTGTGGGCAACCGTGTCGTTGGCTACTACGCCATTGCCAGCGGCGGAGTGCGGATGGTCGAAGCTCCCGGCCGCTTCCGGCGCAACATGCCCGACCCGATCCCGGTTGTGGTGCTCGGTAGGTTGGCGGTCGACCAGAGCCGTCACGGCCAGGGCATCGGCCGTGCGCTGGTAAGGGATGCCGGTCTGCGGATACTTCAGGCCGCTGAAATACTGGGAATCAGGGGAATACTGGTGCATGCGATATCCGACGATGCCCGAGCCTTCTATATGGCTGTCGGATTCGAGCCTTCACCAGTCGAGCCGCTGACGCTCATGGCCACGCTCGCCGACCTTGGCGCGAGTCTCGGTTGACGGCCTTCCTGTCTTGGGAAGGCCAGGCTAGAGCGCGGTCTCCACGACGAGATACACTCCCAGCATCAGCAGCCCGGCGAAGAACACTTTACGAAACGTCTCGGCGCTCATCGCCTGGCGCAGCGCCTGGCCGGCGAACATGCCGGCCAGTGCCGGCAGCAGCGCCAGGACCGATCCCGCCAGTTGCGTTGTCGGCGATGCGAGCGCACCTGCCTTGAACAACCCAAGGGCAAGAGCCGCGGTCGACACGGTGAAGGACAGGCCGAGCGCCTGGATGAGGTCTTCCCGGCCCAGCCGCAGCGATTGCAGATAGGGCACGGCCGGGATGACGAAGACGCCGGTGGCGCCGGTGACCAGTCCGGTCGCCACACCGACCAGCGGAGACATCAATGCCTCGTGGCGCGCCGGCGTGGTGAAGCCAAGCTTGAGCAGGCCGAGAATGGCGTAAAGCACCAGCGCCGCGCCGAGCCCGACCGAAGCAATGCCTGTGTGCGTGCCGGTGAGCAGGCCGGCCCCGGTGACGGTGCCAAGCACGACGCCGGCCATCATCGTCCACAACCGCTTGCACAGCCCGCCGAAGGACGGGCCGATGAACAATTGCCAAAGATTGGTGACCAGCGACGGGATCAGCAGCAGGGCGGCCGCCTGCGCCGGCGGCATCGTTACCGCCAGCAGCCCCATCGCCACGGTCGGCAGCCCCATGCCGACGACACCCTTGACGAAACCCGCGGCAAGGAAGACCGCGCCGATCCAGGCGATGACGCCGGCGCTCAGCACGGTCGTTCTTTCGGAGCGCCTGTTCGATCAGTCATGCAACAGCATGTCCGCCGCATCATCATCATCGGGTGCGGGTCCTGCAGGCGTTGCTTCATGGCGAACGAGGCTAGCCATCGCCGCGCAACCGCGCAGGCCGGGCTCCGCTCGCGCCATGGCAAGCGAGGCAACCGCGATCGCAAGCACGATCGCCGCGCTTTCAAGTATGCCGGACCCTTGCCGGCCTGTCGTCTTTTCGCTCATCACGTATCTCCATCGCAAAAGATTTGACTGACATGCCGGCCGCCCACAATGTGGAAGTTGCGCAGTCAGCCTTCGCCTGCACCGAAGGCTGAAACCCCTGCAGGAGAAGAAAGATGCGCTTCGATCTTACCGATCTCCGGCTGTTCCTGCTGGTCGCCGAGCGCGGCAGCATCACCCACGGCGCCGGACTTGCGGGGCTGGCGCTCGCCTCCGCCAGCGCCCGCATCAAGGGTATGGAGGAAAGCCTCGGTGCGCCGCTTTTGGAGCGGCGCCGGCGCGGCGTGGTGCCGACGGCCGCCGGACAGGCGCTGCTGCACCATGCGCGCGCGGTGCAGAACCAGATCGAGGCGATGGCCGGCGACCTCGGCGCCTATGCCACGGGCTTGCGTGCCCGCGTGCGGCTGATGGCCAACACGGCCGCCACCAGCGAACTGCTGCGCGACATGCTGCCGGCCTTCCTCGTCGCGCATCCCGGCATCGACATCGACCTCGACGAGCGCCCCAGCCACGAGATCGCAGAGGCGGTGGCAAGTGGTGCCGCCGATCTCGGCATCGCCGCGACCTGGGCGGGTCTTTCGCATCTGGAGCAGAAGCCGTTCTTCATCGACAGGCTCGTGGTGATCGCCGCGCGAGATTGGCCCGGCCTCGAAGGCCACACCGCCAGCCTCGGCGACCTGCTCGGCGAAGCCTTTGTCGGCCTGAGCGCCGGCCATCCGTTGCAGGAGCACATCACCCGTCAGGCCGCCCGCCTTGGCGGCCATCTGCACTTCCGCATCCGCGTGCCCGGCCTCGACAGTGTCTGCCGGCTGGTCGCCCAGGGCGCCGGCATTGCCGTCGTTCCGGAAAGTGCCGCGCGCCGCTCCGCCCGCACGCTGCGCAGCCTACGGCTGACCGACGACTGGGCAACACGCCAGCTCAACCTCTGCGCCCGCCGCTTCGACGAGCTGACGCCGCAGGCCAAGCTGCTCGCTGCGGCCCTGGTCTGAGCCTGACAACCCGAGGACGAGCAGCGGGCGGCCCAAGTACAGCTCGACGTTTACTCCACGTTCGGCCTGCCGGAGCCGCCTCGGGGAACGCCCGAACACGCGCTTGAATGCATTGCCGAAAGCACTTTCGGAGGCGTAGCCGAGCGATTGCGCCAGACTGCCGACCGAAGCCCCGGATCGACGCATGGCGTCCCGTGCGCGATGCATCCGCCAACGAGTCAAATAGTCGAGCGGTGCCATGCCGACGAGTTCCTTGAAGCGACGTGCAAAGCCGGAGCGCGACATGCCGATAGACGTGGCAAGTTCATTGACTGTCCAGCCGTGGCCGGGATCATTGTGGATCAGGCCAAGGGCAGCGCCGATGCGTCGGTCGGTCAACGCGCCGACCCAGCCCATGCTGCTTGTGCCTTCCTTGGCGACGTAAGCCCGCAACGTCTGCACGAGCAGGATGTCGCCCATGCGGCGTGTCATCAGCGTTGAGCCCATCGACGCCGCATCGAGTTCTTCGTCGAGCACTGCCAGCGAGCCGCGCAGGATCGTCGCTGCCCGATCGCTTCCCGGAATGTGCATGAATCGGGGAAGGGCATCGAGCAGGAGTTGTGCATTGCCGCCTTCGAACACGAAGCTTCCCGCGACCAGCGCCGTTTCATCGCCGCAGTGCCGGGCGACATTCGAATGCTCCCAGTCGAAGAACGAGATCCCGTCTTCGGGCTGCATGGAAAGATCGTTTGCGATCACATAGGCAGGAGCGTTGGCCAGCAGAAAAGTGTCGCCGGGGCCGAGCGGAAAAGGTTGCTCCTCCGGCAATGCGATCCAGCATCGACCACGAAGAACAGCCGCGAACTTCAGCGCGGGTTTCGCCGGAAAACGAAACGACCATCGCCCGCCCACTTCGAAGCGCGTGCAACGCGCGCTCGCAATGTCGAGAAGCGAGAGCACGTCGGATAGAGGATCGATCATGGCAGGATTGGACGATCACGACGAAACAATGGAGTTTCAAGCATAGATAATCCAGAAGCCTTTCACAATATTGGATCGTGAAAGGAGTCGATCATGTCTGAAATAAAGGGAAAAGTCATCGCAATCACGGGTGCAAGCAGCGGCATAGGCGAGGCAACCGCACTCCTGCTGGCCGAGCGGGGGGCCAGGATGGTGCTTGGGGCCAGGCGTTCCGATCGTCTTGAGGCGCTCGTCGATCGTATCGAGAGCGCGGGCGGCAAGGCGGCATTCCTGGCGATGGATGTAAAGAACCGTGAGGACATCACGAAGCTCGTTGCCCTTGCCTGCGACAGGTTCGGGAAGATTGATGTTCTGATCAACAATGCAGGCATCGGTCCGATCTCGCTACTCGATGAACTGCGCGTAGAGGATTGGGAGGAGATGATCGACATCAATATCAAGGGTCCGCTCTACGGCATCGCTGCTGCCCTGCCGGTGTTCCGCCGCCAGGGCTTTGGCCACTTCGTCAACCTTCTTTCCACAGCGGGGCTGACGATCAAACCGACAATGGCGGTTTACGCCGGAACAAAGAATGCGGTTCGGGCGATCGCCGAAGGCCTGCGGCTTGAAGCCGGCCCCAAGCTGCGCGTGACGAACATATCGCCGGGCATCGTCCAGACAAACTTCGCTGACTCGATGACCAATCCCAAGGTCAAGGCGGAGATCGAAAAACGCATGGGCGAAATCGCCATCAGCCCCGATGCGATCAGCCGCGCCATCGCCTTCGCGATCGAGCAACCGGCCGAGGTCGATGTGGGCGAGATCGTCATTCGGCCCACCGCACAAGCTTGATCGTGCTTTTCAGCAACTCTCTCTTGCTGTAATTAAAAATACGCCATAAGGTCTTTTCACATAAGAAAGAAAAAACGTCCAATTTTTCTCATTTATGAAAGAGTGACCTTTTGCGGGAACATCTCGATCTGACCGATCGGCGGCTGGTCAAGCAGCTGTCGCAGGATGCGCAGCCGGGCATCAACCGCCTCGCCGAAATGTTGGCGATTTCGGTGCCGACGGTGCGCTCGCGGCTGCGCAACCTGCTCGACCGCAACCTGCTGAAGGTCGTCGGGCTCTTGAACCTCACCGAGCGCCCCGAGTTGATCTCAGCCATTGTCGGCATCAATGCCCAGGGCCGCGGCCGTGCCCGCGAACTGGCGCAGCGCATTTCGGAACTGCCCTTCGTCAATTCGGCCTCGGTGGTCACCGGGCGCTTCGATATCATCGTCGACGTGACGGTGGCCGGTGACGTCGCCGATCTCTACCGCGTCACCAGCGAGCTGATCCCGGGTGCCGGCGAGCCGGGCGAAGTCGTGCGCAGCGAGACCTTCGTCGTCATGGCGTCCTGCAACAAATGGGTCAGCCTGCCGGAAGGCTGCTGGTCGGACGATCGCAAGGAGCCGGCATGAAGATCGCGGTTCTCGGAGGCCTCGGGCTACAAGGCCGGGCGGCCATTGCCGATCTCGTCGCCAGTGGTGTCGAGGAAGTGGTTTGCGTCGATACAGCACCGGACGGCCCGGCCCGGCTTGACGGACTGACCGATCTTTCCCGCGTGCGCTTCGTCGTACCCGAGGGCGCGATCGGCCCGGCCCTGACCGCTGTACTGGCCGATGTCGACGCCGTCATCGATCTGTTGCCGCAACCGCTGATGCGCGAGGCGGTGCAAGCCGCGATCGCAACCCGTACGCCGCTGGTCACCACCAATTACGGCAAGGCGATCGCCGACCTGGCGCAGGCCGCCGAACAGGCCGGTGTGGCAATCATGACCGAATGCGGACTCGACCCCGGCATCGATCTCGTGCTCTACGCGCGCGCCGCGCGCCAGTTCGACGCGATCACCGCGATCGATTCCTATTGTGGAGGCATCCCCGAGCCGAAGGCGATGGCCAAGCCGCTTTGCTACAAGGTGAGCTGGAACTTCGACATGGTTCTGGTCAGCCAGAACCGCGACAGCGTGATGGTCGAGGACGGGCAACGCGTCGCGGTCCCGGCCGGCCAGCAGCACCACAATCCTTTCATCCATGAGATCGAGGTCGCGGGCCTCGGCATGCTGGAAGCCTTCCCCAACGGCGATGCGCTGCATTACGTCGAGATGCTTCCCGCGGCAAAAGGGCTGCGCCGCTCCGGACGCTACACACTGCGCTGGCCGGGATGGTCGGCCTTCTGGGCACCGCTGAAGGAACTCGGCTTCCTCTCGGAAGAAAAGGTGCCCGGCACGGGCGCCAGTCCGCGCGAATTCCTCGGCCGGCTGCTCGGCCCGCAATTGCAATATGGCCCCGGCGAAAAGGATTTGTGCGTGATGCGCAATGTCTTTTCCGGCCTTGAGGGCGGCCGCGCCAAGACGGTCACTTCGGACCTGATCATCGAGCGCGACCTGGCTTCGGGCCTGTTCGGCATGAGCCTGGGCGTCGGCTATCCCGCCAGCATCGTGGCGCAGATGCTGGCGCGCGGCGAGATTGCCAAGCCCGGCCTGCTCAACCCGCTGCTCGACGTGCCGGAGATCAGCTTCTTCGACGAACTGGCCCGGCGTGGCATCACGGTTTCCGAGACGGTGGCCCGGGACTGAGGAGAGAGATTTGCGACCGGTGGCCGCCGCCGGCAACGGCGCTGCCGCTCAAAAAAGCACCCCGAAGGGTGAAACAACAACGTGGAACAATAAAACAAGGAGGAATGCCAAATGAAGATTGCCAGACTTTTCATCGCCGGACTCGCACTCGCCGGCCTCACCACGGCCGCCAGTGCCGGCGCGCTCGACGACATTACCAAGCGCGGCGAACTGCGCGTTGCCGTGCAGACCCAGGGACCGCCCTTCTCGCTGGTCGGCGCCAATGGCGAGCGCACCGGCAGTTCGGTCGAACTTGCCGAACTGATGGCCAAGGAAATGGGTGTGAAAATCACCTTCCTCGACTTCGACTGGGATGGCCTGATCCCCGCGCTCTTGTCGGGCAAGGCCGATCTCCTGGTCGCCGACATGACGCCGACGCTGGCGCGCGGCATGAAGGTCGCCTTCACCACGCCTTATATGTACACAGGCAGCACCGTCTTCACCAAGGCCGACAGCAAATTCAAGACCACCGAGGACTGCAAGGCCAAGGGCACCAAGATCGCCGTGCTGCTCGGCGCGACCGGCGAGAAGGAAGCCAAGGCCGCCTTCCCCGATGCCGACATCAAGAGCTACAAGGGCGGCGGTCCGCTGCTGCTCGACGCCGTCAACAACGGCCAGGCCGACTGCGGCGTCAACGACGTCTCGGCGGTCAAGGGCCAGTCGACCGCCTACCCGGCCGGCACCTTCACCATCATGCCCGATCCGTTGTCGAAAGAGCCGCTTGCCTTCGCCACTCGCTACGACGAGCCGGACCTTTTGATCTGGATGAACCTGTTCCTCAACCAGGTCACCATCGACGGCCGCTTGCAGAAGAACCTCGACTACTGGGTCAATTCCGACGCCTGGAAGAAGGATCACTGAGAAATTAGTGAGTAGGGGAGTGGTGAGTAGGGAATAGTGACCGGTGAATGGAGAATCGACCATTCCGGATACGCTTCACTACTCGCTACTGCCTACTCACTACTCCCTACTCACTGTTCACGCCCATGCTCGAAAATTTCAGTTTCCGCACCATCGTCGAATATCTGCCCCTGTTCGGGCAGGGCCTGGTCACGACCGTCTGGCTGTCGGCGCTGTCTTTCGTCGGCGCGCTGATCGTCGGCATCGTGCTGTGCGCCATGGGCCTGCAGCGCGGCTGGCTGTTTCGGGTTCCGGCCAAGGCCTATATCGACGCCGTGCGCGCCACGCCGTTGCTGGCACAGCTCTATTTCCTCTATTTCGGCCTGCCCCGGCTCGGCTTCGTGCTGCCCGAGCTGGTCGTCGGCATCCTCGCGCTGTCACTGAACAGCGGCGCCTATGTCGCTGAAATCATTCGCGCCGGCATCCTGTCGATCCCGCGCGGCCAGGTCGAAGCCAGCGTCGCCTCGGGCATGACCTACGTCCAGCGCATGCGCCTGGTCGTGCTGCCGCAAGCGTTCAAGGTGACGATCCCGCCGCTGCTCGGGCAGGCGATCGTGCTGGTCAAGGATTCCGCTCTGCTGTCGCTGATCTCGGTCGCCGAGCTGACGCGCGCCGGCCAGCTGCTCGCTTCCGACCGATTCATGCCGGCCGAGGGTTTCCTCACCATCGCCGCCTTCTACCTGCTGCTCTACTACTGCTTGAAAGGACTGGCCGTTCTGTCCAGCCGCTGGCTCGGCACAGCAGGGGCGCGGGCATGATCTGGCAACAGTTCCTCAGCCTCGCTGGCTCGTATCCCCTCGCCTTGCGCGGCCTCGGCATGACCGTCGTGCTGTCGCTGATCAGCCTGGTGCTCGGCACCGTGCTCGGCTTCGGCCTCGGCATCTTGCGCGCCGGCGGAAACCGGCTGATCGCCGGCGTCATCGGCGCCTGGGTCGACCTGATCCGCGGCACGCCGTTCCTGGTGCAGATCTTCCTGATCTTCTTCATCCTGCCGGAATTCGGCATCGAGCTCGACGCCTTCACCGCTGGCATCATCGCGCTCACCAATCTGGCCGCCTGCTTCATCTGCGAGATCGTCGTCGCCGGCATCCGGTCCGTGGCGACAGGCCAGGTCGAGGCAGCCCTTGCATCCGGCCTGTCGCGCTGGCAGCGCATGCGCCAGGTGGTATTGCCGCAGGCGATGCGCATCGTGCTGCCACCGCTGGTCGGGCAATATGTGCTGCTGATCAAGGATTCTTCTGTCGTCTCGGCCATCGGCCTGACCGACCTCACCCGCGTCGGCTGGCTGGTGGTGCAGCGCGTGCCCAACGGCCTCCTTGTGTTCTTCCTTGTCGGCGTCGGCTATTTCATCGTCTGCTATCCGCTTATCATGCTGGCGCGCCGGCTCGAACGCCGCATGGGCGCGGCCCATGGCGAGGTGCAGCTGTGACATCGAACCCCAAAGGGCCAACAGACATGACCAATGCGGGTCTCAACAAAACCGGCATGATCGACTTTCGCGGCGTCAACAAATGGTTCGGCTCGCTCAACGTGCTCCGGGATATCACGCTGAGCGTCGAGCCGCGCGAGGTCGTCGTCGTCTGTGGCCCGAGCGGCTCCGGCAAGAGCACACTGATCCGTTGCATCAACGGACTGGAGACGATCAAGGACGGCGATCTCGTCGTCGACGGCCAGCGCCTTGGCGACCGCGCCACCAACATGACGCAGCTGCGCACCGAGATCGGCTTCGTCTTCCAGTCGTTCAACCTCTACCCGCACAAGACCGCGCTCGAGAATGTCACGCTGGCGCCCATCCATGTCCGCAAGATCCCGCGCGCCGAGGCCGAGCATGCCGGGCGCGAATTGCTGGCCAAGGTGGGGCTCGCCGATAAGGTCAACGCCTATCCGGCGCAGCTCTCCGGCGGCCAGCAGCAGCGCGTGGCGATCGCGCGCTGCCTCGGCATGCGGCCCAAGATCATGCTGTTCGACGAGCCGACCTCGGCACTCGACCCCGAGATGATTTCGGAAGTGCTCGACGTCATGGTGGCGGTCGCCGAGGAAGGCATGACCATGATGGTGGTGACGCACGAGATGGGCTTTGCCCGCAAGGTCGCCCAGCGCGTGGTGTTCATGGATGCCGGCGCCATCGTCGAAAGCGGCACGCCCGATGAGTTCTTCTCGCACCCCAAGACCGACCGCAGCCGCGCTTTTCTGAGCAAGATTCTCAGGCACTGAGGGCCGTTGGGCTTGCAATGCAATGGCCGTTCGGACCGAAATTCGGTCCGGCTCGTCGTGTCAGGCGACCAGCTGCCCTTCCGCCGCGGGCGAAAGGGCAAACCGTCCGGACTCAGGCCGCCGTCGGGTAATCCGTATAGCCCCTGGCGTCGCCGCCATAGAACGTCGCCTTGTCCGGAGCGTTCAGTTCGGCATTCCGCTTCAGGCGGCTGACGAGGTCGGGATTGGCAATGAACAGCTTGCCGAACGCGACAAGGTCGGCATAGCCGTCCCCGACAGCCTTTTCGGCCAATTCCTTGTCATAGCCATTGTTCACCAGCCAGGCGCCATGTCCGCCAGCCTTGCGATAGGTGGTTTTGAGTTCCGCGTAGTCGAACGGCTTTTCACCCTGGCTGAAGTCGCGTGCGCCGCCGGTCGCGCCTTCGACGATGTGGACATAGGCGAGACCCCGGCTGCTCAGGCCCGCCACAAGATGGTTGAACAGCGGCTGCGGATCGGCATCCGAAGCGTCGTTGGCGGGCGTTACCGGCGACAGCCTGATCCCGGTCCTGCCGGCGCCGACCGCGCCCGTGACCGCGTCGACCACCTCAAACAGGAGGCGCGCCCGGTTTTCGATGGAGCCGCCATAATCGTCGGTGCGATGGTTGGTGCCCGAGCGCAGGAACTGGTCGACGAGATATCCATTGGCACCGTGGATCTCGACGCCGTCGAAACCCGCGACCTCGATCGCCGCCTTTGCGGCGCGGCGAAAATCATCGACGATGCCGGGAATTTCGGCCGCATCGAGCGCGCGAGGCTCGGAGGTGTCGACGAACTCGCCGCTGCCATCCGGCTTGACCAGGAACGTCTTGGATTTTGCCCTGATCGCCGATGGCGCCACCGGCTTGCCGCCGCCAGGCTGCAACGAATTGTGCGAGATGCGTCCGACATGCCAGAGCTGGACCACGATCTTGCCGCCACCTTTATGAACCGCGTCCGTGACACGCTTCCAGCCGGCAAGCTGATCCGCCCCGTAGAGGCCGGGCACGTTGGCATAGCCTTGGCCCTGATGGCTGATGGCGGTTGCCTCCGTCACGATCAGCCCCGCCGTGGCGCGCTGGCCGTAGTAGGTGACTGACAGGTCGCCGGGTACCGCATTGGGTGAGCGATTGCGCGTCAGCGGCGCCATGACGATGCGGTTCGCCAGCGTCAGGTCGCCGGCCCGCAAGGGATCAAAGAGGGTAGCCATGAGAAATGCCTTTCATGCATTTTGGGGGAATGGGGAGGATCGTCAGAGATCGGACAAGGCAGCCTGGAAGGCGGCGATGGTTTCTTCGTTGCGCTTGTAGAACACCCATTGGCCGACACGCCGCGTCGTAACGAGGTCGGCGGACGCCAGCGTTGCCAGATGTGCCGAAACGCTGGACTGGGCCAGGCCGCGATGGTCGAACTGGCTGGCGCAGACACCCATCTCGAGCGGATGTGCCTGCGCTGCGAAGTGCTGCTCAGGCTCCTTCAGCCACGCCAGGACATCCCGTCGAAACGGATGCGCCAACGCCTTCAATATGATGTCGTAGTCCATCTTCACCTGCATCGATCTCAACCGATATATAGATCGGGTAGAGGCGATATGGCAGGTAATCCATTCCATTTTTGCTGGCGATCGGAGAACGTTGCTCTCAGGTCACGGCCGGAAACCGCAGTAGCGCCGCCGGGTGCTTCCCGTCGCCCATTGAGGGATGCGCTCCTATCATGTGACCGACAGCACCTTGCCCGTATCGTGCTGGCGCACGAAATCCACGCGCTTGCCGTCCCAATGGTAGCTGTAATGCCGGCCCTGCACCGGGACGGGGATAACATCGGGCCAGAAGATGCCGATGCATTGGCCCTCAGTCATGCGCACGCTGTTCCACACCAGCCCGTCGCTGCCTTGGGCCCGCAGCGCCCGCCCCTCCGCCTGCGAGGCGGTGTAGTCGTCGGGGTCGAGCACGCCGGGCACCGCATTGACGTCGTCGAGGTCGCGATCGACGCTGCCGATCAGCACGCGGAAATCAGCCGTCCAGCCCGGATCCTCACTGGTGGCGCGCATAAAATTCTGGTGGTGGTGGATAGTCTCGGCCAGCGCCACGTCCTCGCTGTCGCCGGCATAATAGATGCCGTAGCTGCCATCGGAAAAACGGCCGGGCCGCAGCGTCGAACAATGCACAAAGGGCGCCATGACGAAACTTGCGCCGGGACCGGAAACCCGCCTTGCGGCCGGCACCTTGCCGATCTCGCCGATCTCGAGCCGGATTCGCGGGTTGGTCTTCTCCTCGACCGAGGCCAGCGCCTCCCAGTCGCGCGGGTCGGCGATGTCCTCGAAGAGGTCGATCGGCGGATGGATGGAGCGGATGATCCGAAAAGTCTGGTGCCAGTGGACGCGGCGCCGGACCGCGAGCCCACTCACCATGCACCACGCTCCGCATCGAGCCATTCACGCATGGCGGCAAGATCGGAAATTTCGCCACGCAGCATCAGGTCGAGCGCCGACTGGCCGCCGAAAATGGCATTGGGCTTGCGGATCCAGGCATAGCCGCGCGCCGGTTCGGTGAAGAGATAGCGCAGGCCCTTGTGGATGCCCATCAGATGCGCCATGCGGGTGCGCAGGTCGCGGTCGATCCGGCCGATGCCGCCTTCCTTCCAGCGTGCCCAGGTCCGCGCCGACATGCCGCCGAGCAGGATGCAGGCCTCCAGATCTGTGAGGCCCCAGGCCTTGAACAGGTTGACCGTGGTGCGCGCCAGCGCTCCGGCCTCTTCCTCCGAAATGGCGCTGCCGACCGTGGCCGGCGTGGCGACAATGGACTGAAGTTGCATTTTGCTCACCCTTGCTATTGGCAGAGATATAGCATGTATTTGCCAATTGGCAAGGATGAGGTCGTAGGGGCAACGGCTTTCAGATCGACGAAGGTTCCGAACTTTGTAAGGGAGACTGCCAATCGCCGAGGTTGGCGCCGCCCCTCACCTGCCTGCCGGCATCCTCTCCCCGTATAGTGACGGCGAGAGGGGTGCTGTCGTCACCGATTTCGCCAATCACCAACGTTGCAAAGAGGGTGCTTGCGTTGCGGCCAGCCCCTTCTCCCCGTCACTATACGGGGAGAAGTGCCCGGTGTCCGAACCGGATAGATAGGTAACAGAATGGACCTGATGGATGGGTGACAGTTTTCTCCTTCGCTGGGAGG
>NZ_AYWR01000049.1:0-15534 GCF_000502935.1 Mesorhizobium sp. LNHC221B00
TAAGTGACAAAACTGTTCGCGATGTCCTCGCACACCTGTTCGCGATGTCCCCGGTCCAAACAGGGGGGAGATCGGCTGCGACTTCGCCGGCTAATCCATTGCCAAGGGAAAACTCACCACCACCGCCAGCCCAGGCCGACAATCCTCCAGTGCTATCGATGCCCCGTGCAGGTCGGCGATAGCCCTGACCAGGCTGAGGCCGAGGCCGCTGCCTGGCGTCGAGCGGCTGTGGTCCAAGCGGTAGAGCCGCTGGAACACTTTTTCACGCTCCTCGGCCGGGATGCCCGGTCCATTGTCGGCGACGCTGCCGACGACATGTCCGCCCTGGCGCGCCACCGACAGCTTGATCGTCGTTCCCGGCGTGCAATGGCGCAGCGCATTCTCGACCAGATTGGCGAACATCTGCGTCAGCAGCTCGCGATCGCCATGGATGCGGTCCGCCCCCTCCCGCGGCTGCACCAATGACAGCAACTTGCCGTCATCCTCGGCGACGTCGGCATAGATCTCGGCGATGGTTTCCAGGATCTCGCCGAGATCGACATCAGTGAAGCGCGCCTTGCGCGCGCCGGCCTCGATTTGCGCGATCCGCAACAGCGCGTCGAAAGTCTCGTTGATCTGATGACCCTCGGCGCGCGCGTCCGCCAGATCGCCGGAAACGTCCTGGTCCTGCCCGGCTTTGTCGGCCGCGCTCTCCAGGATCATCTGCAGCCGGTTGAGCGGCGTCTTCAAATCGTGCGCGATGTTGGCGCTGACCTGCTTCATGCCTTCGACCAAGCCCGACAACCGGTCGAGCGCGGCATTGACCTGGATGGAGACGAGATCGATGTCGTCGCCCTTGCCGGTCAGCGGAATGCGGGTGTCCAGCCGGCCATGCGAGACATCGACCATGGTGGCGGCAATGCCGTCGAGACGGCGCTGGACGCGCGAGGCAAGCAGGGCGCCGCCGGCCACCGCCAGGCCGGTGATGATCAGGGTGGCCCAGCCGAAGCTCATCAGCATGATCGTCTTCAGTTCCTCCGTCTCGGAAAGGCTGATGGCGACTGTCAGGGTGTCGTCGCCAAGCGCGCCGGAATAGGCACGGTATTCGGTCCCCTTGGGCAGGCCTGGCATTTCGGCGCCGAACATCGAAAAGCCGTCGGGAAGTCCCGCCGCGGTGAAGTTGCCGGCCAGACGGTTGCCGGCGGCGTCGGTCAGCGAAAACAGCTGCTCCTTCTTCAGGCTGCGCGCGGAGTGGCTTTCGACGGTCTCCACCAGCTCCTTGAGATCCTTGTCCGCATAGGTCGCGGCGATGACCGAGTAGGTCTCCCTGATGGTGTCGTCGAGCTGCTCGGCGAGATCGGCGCTCATCATCTGGTAGACGATGGCGCCCGACAGCACGAAGGCAAGCATGAACAGGAAGGCGAATGTCAGCGCGAGCCGGAACGGCGTGCTGCGCAGCAGGCGGACCCATGTCGCGGTCATGACGAAGGCGATGCGTGCAGGCTGTAGCCGGTGTTGCGGACGGTGTGGATGAGCTGGGTCTCGAACGGCTTGTCGATCTTGGCGCGCAGCCGGCTGATATGGGTCTCGACGACGCTGGTCCTGGGGTCGAAATGAAAATCCCAGACGCGCTCCAGAAGCATGGTGCGGGTGATGACGCGGCCCTCGCCGCGCATCAGCACCTCCAGCAGGCTGAACTCGCGCGGCTGCAGGTCGATCGGCTGGCCCTGCCTGACGACGCGCCGCATGATCAGGTCCATCTCGAGGTCGGCGACCCGCAGAACCGTCTTCTGCTCCTGCGCCGCCGGGCGGCGTCCAAGCGCATTGATGCGGGCAAGCAGCTCGGAAAAGGCGAAGGGCTTGACCAGATAGTCGTCGCCGCCGGCTTCCAGACCTTCGACGCGGTCGTCGATGCCGCCGATCGAGGTGAGGAAGATCGCCGGCGTGCGCACGCCCGCCGCGCGGACCGCCTTGACCAGGGACAGGCCGTCGAGACCGGGGATCATCCGGTCGGCCACGATCACGTCATAGTTGCCGCTGGTCGCCGCGAACAGCGCGTCGTGGCCGTTGCGCAGCAGGTCGCAGACATGCCCGGCCTCGGTCAGCCCCCTGACGATGTAGTCGGCTGTCCTGTGGTCGTCCTCGACAAGCAGAAGTCGCATGGCTGGTCCGGTTGATTGCCGATATCGGGGAGAGGCTATCACCGGCATGGGTCCGTTCCTAGGATGGTCACGCGTTCGGAATGCCTCGGCAGCAAGACCGCGGGCGGCAGTGCCGAGCGAGAGGATGAAACGAAGTCGGAGACCCTGCTGTGTTTCGGTGCGGTGGGGCGGAGCACGGCCGAAATCCCAGGGTCGATGATTGCCGGCCGGAAGCGATCCGGCATTCGACAATAGGCAATCGAGTTCGCGCCAGCCTGTCCGCCGGCATACAATTTCGTAAGAATGGGTGCCGGTCAGCCAAAGGGCCCTTACGAAAGCCGCGTGGTGCGCTGATAGAAAGCCACTGCCTTGTATCCGCCATCAATGGCGTGCCCCAGTGCTCCCGGGCCTGTCGCCCTAGGAAAACACGAATGAGCTACGCTTCCCTCAAGCCGGTCACGGAGGCCTTCGCCCAGCGCAAGCGGCTGATCTTCGTGCGGGCGGCGGCGGTGCTCGCGGTGCTGCTTCTGTTCCTCACCAAGCCGGCGCTGAGCGAAGGCTCGACCGGCCACGAAACGCTTGAATTTCTCGGCTTCTGCCTGGTGCTCGCCTGCGTCGCCGGCCGGCTCTGGAGCATCCTCTATGTCGGCGGCAAGAAGAACGAGGAACTGGTTTCGACCGGGCCGTTCTCGATGAGCCAGAACCCACTCTATTTCTTCTCGACCGTCGGCGCGGTTGGGATCGGGCTGCTCTACGGCTCGCTGGTCGTGGCCGGCGCGCTTGGCGTGGCCAGCTTCCTCATCTTCCGTTTCACGGCGCGCAAGGAGGCCGAATATCTCCTCGGCAAGTTCGGCCCAGCCTATGCCGCCTATATCAAGGCCACTCCCCGGTTCTGGCCAAATCCGCTGCTCTACCGCGACGACGATCAGCTGCAGTTCTCGCCCCGGGCGCTCAAGCGCACATTCTTCGACGGGCTCTATTTCCTCGCCATCTTCCCGGCCATCGAGCTGATCGAGTATTTCAGGCATACCGGCCTGCTGTTCCCGGCTTTCATCACGCTCTACTGATCAGGTGCCGCGGCAGCTTCAGCCGCCCAGCGGATAGGGCATGTAGCCGACGAAGCCCGCGATCTTCCAGCTGCCGTCGACCTTCCTGCAGAAATACAGCGTCTGCCATTTCAGCCGGTCGACACTGCCATCCGCCTTGGCGACGGTGCCGTCGAACTTCTTGTGCAGCACGGCGCGGTCGCCGTCGACATCGATGTCGCGCAAATTGGTGACGCGAAACAGCGCCTCGCGCAGCGGCTCGGCGAATTCCGTGGCCGCCGTCTCCCTGGCCTGGCGCAGCCACTCGTCGCGATAGATTTCCAGCCTGGGGAATTGCAGCCGCCAGGCGTCGGCGTTGGGCAGGAAATGCGCGTGCATGCCGAAGAAGCTTTCGGCGACGAAATCATGTTCGACCATCGGCCAGTCCTGGCCGATGAAGGCGTCGATGTCGCGCCGCACCAGCATCTCCCACAGCGCGTGGCGGTCGGCATCGCCTGGTGGAAACGGGTTCTTGTCGAAGGTCATTGTGGTTTCTCCAGTCGGGAAGGCACGGATCCTTGGCGGTTTCGGGAGCCGCCCGGCGCACGCACGATGCAGGCGCTTCTGTAATAAAGCAACGTGGATTTCGAAGAATGTTGCTTTCCAACAAGGCCTCTATCCGGATCGTCCCGATCGGGGTAAATCTCGGCCAAGGCGACCGCGCCAAAGGCGCGGTGTCGCGTTATCACAGGAGGTCACCCCTTGCCCAAGCAGACTTTTGGAACGTCCCATGTGCCGCTGTCGCCCGCCGTGCGGGCCGGCGACTTCGTCTATGTCTCGGGCCAGGTTCCGGTCGGCAGCGACGGCATCGTGGTCAAGGGCGGCATAACGGAACAGACCGAGCAGGTGCTTGCCAACGTCAAGGCCGCGCTCGCGCTGGCCGGCTGCACCATGGACGATGTGGTGAAGACCACGGTCTGGCTCGAGGACGCGCGCGACTTCGGCGCCTTCAACGCCGTCTACGGCAGGCACTTCCCCAAGGACCCGCCGGCCCGCACCACGGTCGAGTCGCGGCTGATGATCGACATCAAGATCGAAGTCGAGGCCGTCGCTTACCGGCCGGTCTGACAAAGACAACGAAGCGGAGGTTCCCCCAATGCAATTCGACCTCCTGCTGAAGGGCGGACGGCTGATCGATCCGGCGGCTGGCCTCGACGCACCGCGCGACGTCGCCATCGCCAATGGCCGTGTCGCGGCGGTCGATGCCGACATTCCGGCTGATCGGGCCGCACGGATGGTCGATGCGACGGGCTGCATCGTGGCGCCCGGCCTGATCGACCTGCACAGCCACGTCTACTGGGGCGGCACCTCGCTCGGCGTCGATGCCGACCGGCTGGCGGCCAAGAGCGGGACCACGACCTTCATCGATGCGGGCAGTGCCGGCGCCGGCAATTTCCTCGGCTTCCGTCGTCACGTCATGGAGCGTTCGAAGGTGCGCATCCTGGCCTATGTCAACATTTCCTTTGCCGGCATTTTCGGCTTCTCGCAGACGGTGTCGGTCGGCGAATGCGGCGATCTCAGGCTCTGCGAGCCGCGCGAAGTGGTTGCCGCCGCGCGCGAGCACGCCGATGTCGTGGTCGGCGTCAAAGTCCGCTCCGGCAAGCATGCCGGCGGCACCAGCGGCATCGCCCCGGTCGATCTCGCGCTCGAGGCCGCCGACAAAGCAGGCCTGCCGCTGATGGCGCATATAGACGAGCCGCCGCCCGGCCGCTCCGAAGTGCTGCCGCGCCTGCGCCGGGGCGACATCCTCACGCATTGCTTCCGGCCGTTTCCCAACGCGCCGGTCTTCGCCTCCGGCGCGGTGCGGCCCGACATGCGGCTGGCGCGCGAGCGCGGCGTCATCTTCGATCTCGGCCACGGCATGGGCTCGTTCGATTTCGACGTCGCCCGGGCAATGCTCGCCGAGGGGCTGGCGCCCGACGTGATCTCGAGTGACGTGCATCTCTACTGTGTCGACGGGCCGGCCTTCGACATTCTGGTCTGCATGTCGAAGCTGATGGCGCTCGGCATGCCGCTGGTCGAGGTCCTGCGCGCGGCGACGCAAGGGCCGGCGCGGGCGATCGCACGGCCGGACCTCGGCACGCTGGCTGTCGGCACGGTCGGCGACGTCGCCGTGCTCCGGCAGCGGCCGGGCCGCTTCACCTTCGTCGACGCGGTCGGCGCCTCGCTTGTCGCCGACCAGCGGCTGGTGTCGGAAGGCATCGTCATCAGCGGCACATGGTGGCCGAACGAGGCGCCCGACCATGATGAGACGGAGCGTTTCGAGGCGCATCCCGCGCATACGCATGTCGAGGTGGCGGCCCGGCATCTAGGGCATCGGCACGATTGATCCGCCCGCGAAGGCCACGCTGAGTGCAGCGGCTGATTGACCGCCGATACCATTACGCCGGGTCGTAATTACGCGATGCCCGGCGCATTCAAGAAACGCTCGACCCCCATCGCCGTCAAGAGCTCGACACGTTCACCGATCAGGTCGTCTCGCCAATCCCACCATTTCAGTGACTGCAGGCGGTCAATCACCTCTGGCTCGAATCGGTACCGGATGGTGCGAGCCGGATTGCCGACCGCGATGGCATAGGGCGCAATGTCCCTGGTGACGATGCTGCCCGCGCCGATCACCGCGCCATTGCCGATCGTCACGCCGGCAAGGATAATGCAGCGGGCGCCGATCCAAACGTCGTGACCGACCGTGATCGGCCCCTTGCCGGTTGTGCCGGGCGCATTGTGGATCTTCCCGTCCACAAACTGGATCGGATAGGTGGTCGCGGTGTCGAGGCGGTGACCGGCCGCGCAGATGAAGAGAACGCCTGGGCCGACTGAACAGAACGAGCCTATTCGCACCGGCACGTTGCGATGCGGGACGAAGAACGATTCCTTCGTGAGACCGTAAGTGTGGCGACCGATCTCGACACCTGGAAGGGGTGGCAACGGATCCTTCTTCAGGCCCAACCTTATGCGTAACCCTCTTAACCACCCCATCCGCGTTCCTCCCCCGAGTTACGGCCATTGTAGCGGAAATCCTCCTCGCATCTCAGACTTTGCGAGAGATTCGATCCAGATGCTGGTCCAGGGCGCCGGTTCGGTTCAGGTCGGACGCAAAGAATTGCTCGGCTTCCCATAAACCGGGGTTGCGATACCCTCCATCCGGGCCTTGATCTGCAGCGCCACGTATTTCGAATAGAAGCGCGACAGCGCCAGATTGCCGCCGTGGAACCAGAGCGCTTCCTGCGCCGTCGGCTTCCACATGTTGCGCAGCTCGCCTTGCCAGGGGCCGGGATCGCCCTTGACGCCGGAGCCGAGGCCCCAGCAGGGACCGACCTTGTCGGCGACCTCGCGCGAGACGAGTGCCGCGACATTCTCGTTCATGGACTGGTAGCCGGTGCAGGCGACGATGGCGTCGGCCTCGAGTTCGCTGCCGTCCTCGAACAGAATGCCATTCGGCGTCAGCGACTTGATGGCGATACCGCTGCGGATGCCGATCTTGCCTTCGATGATCAGGTCCGAGGCGCCGACATCGATGTAATAGCCGGAGCCGGTGCGGTAGGCCTTCATCAGCAGGCCGGTCTCGTCGTCGCCGAAATCAAGGGCGAAGCCGGCGGCGCGCAGACGGTCGTAGAAGGTGGCGTCGCGCGCCTTGATCACTTCGTAGAGCGCGCGCTGGCCCCTGGGCACCAGTGCGAACGGGGTCGAGGCGACGATCATGTCAGCCTTCTCGGTGGTGATGCCGCGCGCCAGCGCGGTTTCCGAGAAGATCTCGAAGCCGACCTCCATCAGCGTGTCCGATTTGACCACGGTGGTCGGCGAGCGCTGGATCATGGTGACGTCTGCGCCGCTTTCCCAGAGGTCGACGCAGACATCATGCCCCGAGCTTGCCGCACCGATGACCGCAACCTTTTTGCCGCGGAATTTCTCGCCGCTGGCATACTGGCTGGAGTGCAGCAATTCGCCCTTGAACCGGTCGGCGCCGGCCAGATCGATCTTCCGGGGCGGGCCATAGGCGCCGGTGGCGAAGACGATGTGCTTCGGCTTCAGCGTGATCTGCCGGCCGACACGGTCGACCACCACGGTCCACTCTTTCTTGGCCTCGTCATAGGAAGCGCTGAGGCATTTGGTGGCGACCCAGTAGTTGAGCTCCATGACGCGCGTGTACATTTCCAGCCAGTCGCCCATCTTGTCCTTGGGCGTGAAGACAGGCCAGTTCTCCGGGAACGGAATATAGGGCAGATGGTCGTACCAGACCGGGTCGTGCAGCACGAGCGTGCGGTAGCGGTTGCGCCAGGAATCGCCGGGCCGCGCGTTCTTCTCGATGACGATCGTGGGTACGCCGAGCTGCCTGAGCCGCGCGCCGAGCATGATGCCGCCCTGGCCGCCGCCGATGACCAGGCAATAGGGCTGCTCGGATGCGCCGAGCTCGCGCGTCTCGCGCGCCCGCGCCTCCGACCAGGTCTCGCGCTCGGGGTCGGCCTTGTGGCGCACGCCGAGCGGCCGTTCGGCGCCCTTGCGCTCCTCGAACCCCTTGAGATCGGTCATCGCTGTGAACAAGGTCCGGCAACGGCCGTCGCGCAGGCGCACGATGCCCTGTCCCCAGGCCACCGCCGTTTCGAAGCTGAACCACGCCTCGATCGTGCCTTCGTCGGTGGTCGCTTCGCCGGTGAGCTGCCATGCCGCCGGCTTCGTGGTGGCCAGCGTTGCCTCGAGCATGTCGGCGATCGCTTCGCGGCCTTCCATGGTGGTGACGTTCCAGGTGAAGGTCAGCAGATCGCGCCAGTAGCAGTCGTCGACGAACAGGTTGCTTGCTGCCGAAACGTCACCGGCCGCGAGCGCGCGTGCCAGGGATTCGAGCCATGCGGCTGCCTGTTTCGTCGGTGCTATTTCGAGCATGTCTTTTCCTCTTTGTTTCCCATTGGCGCAACTTGGCCTTTCCTTCTCCCCCTGTGGGAGAAGGTGGCCTCGCGAAGCGAGGTCGGATGAGGGGTGCTCCAGCTTGGCGCCGACGGCACTCCGTCACCCACCCCTCAACCGTCCCGGCGCTACGCGCCGATCCACCTTCTCCCACAAGGGGAGAAGGGAAAGTCGCACCTAATCTCCCAGCGGCTCCATCTCCTTGCCGGTGCGATGGATCTGGGCGTTGTACTTGATGCGGCGCACGGTCTCGCGGGCCGAGGCATCGAGCTTGTAGGCCGCGGCGACGGCGAGCAGGTCGATCATGGCCAGAAAGGCATAGCGGGAGGCGGTCGGCTTCAGCGTGTCGGGATATTCCGGCACCGCGACCGTCAGCCTGACGTCGCAGGCGCGCGCGAGCTCCGTGTCGGGCGCGGTCACGCCGACGGCGTTGGCGCGGTAATGCTTGGCGAGTTCGACGGCCTCGATCACCTCGCGCGTGCGCCCGGTCGCAGAGATCGCGATCACCAGGTCGCCGGGTTTCAAGGTCGAGGCGGTCATGCGCATCAGATAGGGGTCGCACTGGGCATTGACCGTGATGCCGTAGCGAAACAGCCGGTACTGGGTTTCCTGCGCCAGCGCCGAAGAGCTGCCGCCCAGCCCGAACACCGTGACCTGGCGCGCCTTGGCGATCAGCTCGGCGGCCTTTTCCAGCTCAACCGGATCGAGCTGCCGCTCGGCCTCCTGCAGCGCCCGGCGCGCCTCGCCGAACACGGCATTCCAGAATGGCATGCCGTTGCCGCTGCCCGGCGCCGGCGACTTGGCCAAATAGAGCGCGCCGACGACGAGGCTCTGAGCCAGCTTGAGCTTGAAATCGCGCACGCCCTCGCAGCCGATGGCGCGGCAAAACCGCGTCACCGTCGGTTCGCTGACCCCGGCGCGCTGGGCAAGGGCGGCGTTGGAAGCGTCGACCGCGTATTTGACATCGTCGAGCACGACATCGGCGACGCGGCGCTCGGCCCGGCGCAACTCGCTGTAGGAATCCTTGACCAGCGAGATGATGTCGGGAATGCGCCTGACAGGCTCGCGCCCATCCTGGTCGTGATCTGGAACAGGCTCTTCGTGGCTGGCAGCTTCGGTCATGAAGTGGGTCTTCCTCCGCCCCTTTGGACCTGACCTCTTATCACGTTTGAACGCTGTCGTTCCATGCGCCCGGCCACGGTGCAACCGTTGCGTGCCGCAAAGGCATGTTCGCGCTCCTCTCGACAAGTATGTAGGAAAGCAACACGGAATTCAAGACGTAGAAAATATTGCAAAAACAAGTCCATAGCCTTTAGGTGGAATTTTGATGATACGGTTGCCACCGCCGGTGCTTGACAGCAAAGTAGGATAGTTACAGACTGATTTTCGGCAGTCCGATGACCATTGGGATCATCACGCAGTCTCCGAGGGGCGGATGAACGCGGGCGAGATAACAACGCCGAAGCTTGGCGTGCAGGCAGCGACCAAGATCTATCACACGGCGTCCGGCGACCTGCTGGCGCTGGACCGCTGCAGCCTCGATGTCCGCGCCAATGAAATCGTCTCGATCGTCGGCCCGTCCGGCTGCGGCAAGACCACGCTTTTGTGGTCGATGTCGGGCCTGCACAGCCTGACCAACGGCGAGATCCGGCTCGACGGCAAAGAAATCACCGGGCCGCATCCCGATATCGGCATCGTCTTCCAGGAAGCAAACCTGCTGCCGTGGCGCAATCTCGACGCCAACATCCGCTTTCCCTTCGAGATCAAGGGCGAGAAGCCTGACCGGGCGTGGATCGCGCATCTGCTCAACCGGGTCGGGCTCGACGGCTTCGGCGGCAAGTTCCCGCGCGAGCTTTCGGGCGGCATGCAGCAACGCGCGGCGATCGTGCGGGCGCTGGCGCTGAAGCCATCGGTGCTTTTGATGGACGAGCCGTTCGGCGCGCTCGACAGCTTTACCCGCGAGGAGATGAACCGGCTGGTCGAGGAGATCTGGCTCGACACCAAGACCACCATCGTCTTCATCACCCACAGTATCGAGGAAGCGATTTTTCTCTCGGACCGGGTGG
Organism: Mesorhizobium sp. LNHC221B00; assembly: GCF_000502935.1. Lineage (NCBI taxonomy): Bacteria > Pseudomonadati > Pseudomonadota > Alphaproteobacteria > Hyphomicrobiales > Phyllobacteriaceae > Mesorhizobium > Mesorhizobium sp. LNHC221B00. Next base: position 10,174 of record NZ_AYWR01000049.1, read on the forward strand.
TGGTGCTGAGCGCACGGCCGGGACGGGTCGCCAAGGAATACCGCGTGCCGTTCCCACGGCCGCGTTCGCTGGAAATCATGGCGACCAAGGAGGTCTTCGACCTCACCAACCGGATCAAGATGGACATTGTCGGCGAGCGCGCCAGGCCGAAGCCGCCGGAACAGGAGCGCACCAGCGCCGAGATCGTGAGGATCAGGCCGTGAGCGACGCCATCCCGGAGTTCTCCAAGTCCAAGTCGGGCGCCAAGTCGGGTGACGGCCACGACGTCAGCCTGACCAATTTGTCGGCCTTCGCCAGCGGTCCCGGCATCAAGTCGGGCAAGGAAGTGGCGGCGATCGTCGCTGTCGCGGTCATTATCATCGGCGGCATCGAGCTGGCGCTGCGGCTGTTCCATGTGCCGCTCTACATCATGCCGCCGCCGAGCTCGATCGCCTATGCGCTGTTCGACGAGTTCCCGCTGATCGCGCCGCATCTCGGCTACACGCTGGTCGAGCTTGTGTCCGGCTTTGCCGTCGGCGCCGTCGTCGGCCTGGTGCTGGCCGCCGTCATCACTCAGTTCCCGTTCGCGGAAAAAATCGTCGCGCCTTACATTTTGCTGCTGGTCACCACGCCGATGCTGGCGCTGGTGCCGCTGCTCATCCTGCGCTTCGGCTTCGGTTACACGCCGCGCATCATCGCGGTGGCGCTGGCCGCCGGGCCGATGGTGATGATCAACGCCGCCACCGGCTTTCGCCGCGTCGACAGCGCCAAGATCGCGCTGGCGCGTTCCTATGGCGCCAGCACCTTGCAGATCTTTTGGAAGATCCGCGCGCCGATGGCCCTGCCGATGATCCTGGTCGGCCTGATGATCGGCGCCATCTTCGGCCTGCTCACCGCGGTCGGCGCCGAGATGGTCGGCGGTGGCTTCGGCCTCGGCAACCGGCTGACCACCTATTCGTCGATGATCCAGATGCCGCAGTTCTTCGCCGTGGTGCTGATCCTGTCGACGCTCGGCATCCTGATCTACGTGCTGTTCTTCCTGATCGGCAAGAAATGGGCGAGCTGGGAGGCATGAGATCTGAAGCAAGACGCCCGGGAGGCGGGCGGCGGACCGACAATCAACAAAAAAGGGGAATGCCATGACCAAAGACAATTTCGTCCAACAGGCGGGAATGAGCCGCCGCACTTTCCTGCAGGTGACCGGCGCCGGCCTGGTGACGGCGACGGCACTTGGCGCCACCGGCTTCAAGGCGCGGGCCGAGGCCTATGGCAAATTCACCTGGATCTCGCCGCGCGGCACGCTCGAAGTGCTCGACGACTACCCCTACTGGGCGGCCAAGAAGGCCGGCTATTTCGACGGGCTGGAGACCGACATGCAGCCGGGGCCGTCGGATGGCACCGCGACGGTGAAGTTCGTCGATGTCGGCCAGGCCGACATGGGCTTCCCGTCGCCCGGCGTGTTCTCCTTCGCCATCCAGAACGGCATGAAGCTGAAGTCGGTGTTCCACATGGGTGCGCGCGACACGTTCAGCATCGCCTTCCGCAAGGGCGAGGGGTCGAACGATTTGAAGAAGCTCGAAGGCAAGACCATCCTGCTCGGCTCCGCCGCCTGGCAGTCGATCACCGATCCGCTGCTCGCCGCGCAAGGCGTCGACATCAAGAAGGTCAAATATGTCGAGGCCGGCTGGCCGACCTGGGGCACGGCGCTTGCCGGTGGCCAGGGCGACGCTGCCTTGTCATGGGAGGGGCTGCGCGCCGAATGGATCGCCAAGGGCCTCGACTTCGAATACTGGCTCGGCGTGAAGAACTCCAAGCTGCCGGCCAACACCTTCGTGGTGCGCGCCGCCGACCTCGAGGATCCGGACAAGAAGGCGTTCCTGGAAAAATACCTGCGCGGCTGGGCGATGGGCCTGGAGTTTGGCTATCAAAATCCACGCGCGGCCGTCGAAGCGGTGTTCGAGCAATTCCCGACACTGGCCAAGAATCTCGGGCCGGAGCTCGGCACCACCTCGATCCTGCAGCAGATCAATGTCTTCCGTGGCGACATGGACAAGCGCGGCGGCTGGGGTTCGCACGACATGGCGAGCTGGCAGGGCTTCTTCGACGAGATCCACAAGATCGGCCAGATCACCAATCCAGTGAAGGCCGAGGATGTCTGCAGCAACGACCTCATTCCCGCGGCCAACGGCTTCGACAAGGCCAAGGTCAAGGCCGATGCCGACGGCGTCAAGCTGTCGGAAGGTTTTGCCGCGCTCGATGTCGAGAAGATAAAGGCGCATCTGTTCGATTCGGCGGTGAAGTGAGGGTCAGCGCCGAGGTGAGCGCCGCCCTTGGCCCGCTTCGCTCGACACCTCTCCCCCGATCGACGGGGGAGAGGAAAAGAGCCAGGCAATGAGCGGTGGCGCTGACCTGAGGTGATTGTCGCGGATAGACATACGAGCGGCAGCCGATCGCCGCGCACATTCAATGAAGAATTGGTCAATGAAGGATTTGGGAGGCTGAAATGGCCGACAAGGTAAAAGTGCTGGTGGTGGGTCTCGGCAATATGGGCGCCTCGCACGCCAGCGCCTATCACCGCTCGGATGGGTTTCAGATCGTCGGCATCATGAGCCGGTCGATCAAGAGCAACACGAAGATACCGGCGGAATTAGCCGGCTATCCGCTCTATGAGGATTTCGACCTGGCGCTGAAGGAGACCAGGCCGGACGCCGTGTCGATCAACAGCTGGCCAAACACGCACGCCGAATATGCGCTGAAGGCGATCGCGGCCAATTGCCATGTGTTCATGGAAAAGCCGCTCGCCACCAACATCGAGGACGCCGAGAAGGTCGTGGCCGCCGCACGGGCGAAGAACCGCAAGCTGGTGCTCGGCTATATCCTGCGGGTCCATCCCTCGTGGATCAAGTTCATCGAGGTCGGCAAGACGCTGGGCAAGCCGCTGGTGATGCGCCTCAATCTCAACCAGCAGAGCAGCGGCACCGCCTGGCACTGGCACAAGAACCTGATCGATTCGCTGATCCCGATCGTCGATTGCGGCGTGCACTATGTCGACGTCATGTGCCAGCTCACCGGCGCCAAGCCGGTGCGCGTGCACGGCATCGGCGCCAAGCTCTGGGCCGAGGCCGACAAGCAGAATTACGGCCATCTGCACGTCACCTTCGATGACGGCTCGGTCGGCTGGTACGAGGCCGGCTGGGGGCCGATGATGAGCGAGACGGCCTATTTCGTGAAGGATGTGGTCGGGCCCAAGGGCGCGGTGTCGATCGTCGCTGGCCAAGCCGCGAGCAATGACAAGGACGCCGAAGTGTCGAACTCGGCCGACATCGACCGCCACACCAAGACCGATGCGCTGAAGATCCACTATGCCTCGGTCGACGGCGACAAGAATTTCTCCAAACCGGACGAGATCGTCAGCATGGAGGACGAGCCCGGCCATCAGGAACTGTGCGACCGCGAGCAGGCGTTCTTCCTGCGCGCCATCCGCGAGGATCTCGATTTGACCGAGCAGATGGATGCGGCGGTCAACAGCCTGCGCATCGTGCTCGCCGCCGAACAGAGCATCGCGCTGGGGCGCACCGTCGAGCTGGCCTGACGTCGCGCTAGCCCCCTCATCCGGCCGCTTCGCGGCCACCTGTGCCGGGGCGAGTCACCGGCCTCGCCCATCCTTCGGACCCCCGTGGGGGAGAAGAGGGAGGCGCCAGCGCGAGACGGTCTCCTCTCCCCTCGGGGAGAGGTCAGCCGAGCGAAGCGGAGGCTGGGTGAGGGTGAGTCACTCAGATCCGACATAAAAGGAGCAATACATGGCCGCCGTCACCGACAGTCTGCTGAAAACCTATGCCGAGTCCGATGCGCTCGACCTGGCGGGACTGGTGCGCGGCGGCCAGGTCTCGCCGGCGGAGCTGGTCGAGGCGGCGATCACGCTGGTCGAGCGGCTCAACCCGGCGCTCAACGCGGTGATCCATCGCCTCTACGACATGGCCCGCGCGCAGGCGCAAACGGTCGACAGATCGGCGCCTTTCGCCGGGGTGCCGTTCCTGCTCAAGGAACTCGCCTCGTCCTGGACTGGCGCACCGAACACCAATTCCTGCTTCTACCTGAAAGACATCGTCGCCGACTTCGACACCGAGGTCGTGCGCCGCATGAAGGCGGCGGGGCTGGTGCTGGTCGGCAAGTCGAACGCACCGGAGAACGGCTGGTCGATCACCACGGAGCCGAAACTCTACGGTACGACGAAGAACCCGTGGAAGGAGGGCATCACGCCCGGCGGCTCGAGCGGTGGCGCGGCGGCGGCCATCGCCGCGCGCATCGTGCCGATCGCCGAGGCCAGCGACGGCGCCGGTTCGATCCGCGTCCCGGCCTCCTGCTGCGGCATCGTCGGCTTGAAACCGTCGCGCGGCCGCGTCAGCCTCGCGCCGTTCGGCGACTACTGGTATGGCGGCGCCTATTTCCTGTGCTGCTCGCGCAGCGTGCGGGACACCGCAGCCTATCTCGACGCGGTATCCGGCGCGCTGCCGGGCGACCCCTATACGCCGCTGGTCCCGGACGGCTCCTGGCTCATCCTGTCGGCGCGGGCGCCGAAGAAGCTGCGCATCGGCTTTTCCGTGACGCCGCCCAACGGCACGGCGATCGACCCGGAGGTGAAGGCGGCGGTGCTGGCGACCGTCGCGATGCTTGAAGGGCTGGGTCACGACGTCGAGGAGCATGACATGCCGTTCGACGCCAATGGCGTCTGGGCGACCTACACCAACATGACCTGCGTGCAGACGGCGGCGACCTTCGCTTACCATGAGACGGTGATCGGCCGGCCGGTAACGCCAGATGACGTCGAGCCGGTGACCTGGGCGATCATCGAGCGCGGCCGTGCGACCAGCGGCATCAGGCACATCAGCGATGTCGAGCAGCTCCGGCAGGTCGGCCGCGACATCGTCGGCGATCTCGGCGCCTACGATCTCTTCATTACGCCGACGCTGACCCAACTGCCACGGCCGTTCGGCTATTACGATATGTCGGAGACCGATATCGACCGCTACAACGCCAAATGGACGGATGCAGTGTTTGCCTTCCCCTTCAACATTTCCGGCCAGCCGGCGATCTCATTGCCGCTCGGCTGGTCGAAAGGCGGCGTGCCGATCGGCGTGCAACTGGTCGGCCGCTATGGCGACGAGGCGACGGTGCTGGCCGCGTCGGCGCAGTTGGAGCAGGCGATGCCGTGGAGGGAGAGGCGGCCGCCGGTGAGTAGTTAGTTGGCTAGGCAATCAACGTCGAGTTCCGTGGCGCCCCCCTCTGTCCTGCCGGACATCTCCCCCTCAAGGGCAGGGGAATCGCACATGAGTACAAACGTACTCTTGTGCGAGGTGTGGAAATCGATTCTGAGGGGACCTC
>NZ_AYWR01000050.1:0-14499 GCF_000502935.1 Mesorhizobium sp. LNHC221B00
GCCGTCTTCGTCCTTGATGACCTGGGTGCGGTAGCCATCAAACTTGATCTCGTGGAGCCAGTCATCGCCCTGCGGTGGCGTATCGAGCAGTTCGGGCTCCATCGGATGGATAAACTTCAAACGCATGCGCTGACTCGCTACAGACGCGATTCAATCAGCTTTAGCTAAAATAGTTCCGAATTTGCAAATCGAAGCCGGTTGCAACAAACCTGCTGCCTATGCGTTGCGAAGCGACGGACCGCCAGGAGACCGCTATGGCAGACGACAAGAGCAAGCGCGACTTCCGCGACCGCGACCGCGTTTCGACCGATGAAGGCTACGAGGTCGAGCATTTCGCGACTGGAGGTATGTTCCACGACGGGCGGTCACATTTTAGCATCTGCTTACGAAACAAACTCGCCTGCTCCGAGTTTGAATCCGCATGGCTAATGGCAGCATCAACATAGGCGATGAGGTGGCAATCGAGCTTATCGGCAACGTCACTCACATCGATGGTGATCTGGCGACTGTGAACTTTGGCGTGACTATCACCGTCAACCTAGACAGCCTGCGCCTGGTGAATGCCTATAAGCCGCCGCCCCGGAAGAAACCGCTGGTGGACAAACCGACATGACCAAACTATCTGACCTCGGTCCGCCCGTGCTTGGCAAGCGCCACGGCGCAAGGGGAAACGGCCCCGACAATTTCTATTCATGCGCAACTTGCGGCCAGAAAGTCGACATGCGCGACTTCCGACAGGTGATGTGGCACGAGCAGCAAAATCATGAAGCATTAGAGCCGGAAGACAGCGCCCAAATAATCAACTTCCCGAAGCGGCCGAAATAACCGCCATGTGCGCCGCCGGCCAGAAGACAGCAGCCATGAAAAGCAGGACCAGCAGACCGAATAACCACAGTCTCATCGCTTCACGCTACCACGCCGAAACGAAAAAGCCCGCCCATTCCCAGGAATTGCATATTTCTTCGCCAGGCGGCAGCACATCCCAACAACTTGCCGCCGATTAGGCCCAGCGCCTTTCGCTGCGTGCCCCGTCGCAACTAAGCCGTCGGGCCGCAGGTTGTGGAATCGGCCGGCACGAAAGCTGTCGAAGACAAAGAAGCGTTGCCCGAGTTCCGGACAGACAGGGGCGTTGAGCTGTCGGCGGGCGGCTCTTCCCAAATTGAGGGTTGGGTGGCATGATCACCCTAGGGCCAACCTCTTCTATGGCCCCCTTTCCTATGGGTGACCGACGAATCCCCAACCCCACCCCGCCCAACGTCGGTCGCCCTGTTTTTCGACAAGCCACCGGCTTCATTTGCTCGATAGGGCCAAAGGGTGTTGTGTAACGAGCACCCAGGAGGATCGTTTTGGTGCTTCTGACAGACAACGGTGCTGCGCTGCGGCTCTCCCTGACGATGCAGTGAAGGCGGCTCTTGAGCTCTACGGCCCGGAAACGCAGACCGCAGTGGCCTATTGTGCTTTGGAAGCTCAATATGATAGTCGGTCGGCTGATTTCCGATCTGGTCGTCAGTCTTCCGAGATCTAGTCGGCGCTGTTCATTGAGAAGACGCCGGTGGCGAAAAAAAACCGAAGTCACCGATCGTCTCCGATGTGGATTGTCGCCAGCTTCATCGGCCCGTGCTCTTCCTCCCTATTGCTGTTCTCGTACTTCATTCTGATAGCTTTGATGTATATTAGCATTTGCGCATAAATAATCGAGCCGACGGCTCCGTGCGCACAGACAGCCCGACGGTTAGGCCCGGTTCCTGTTCGCCCCAACCCACAGGCGCCGGGCCGCATCAATTGCCGGTTAACCAGCCCCGAGCAGGTAGAGCAAGGCACAGCGAGCGATCCGCCGCCTATGAGCACCATGCGGCGCCGCCGTTTGCGTCGAATTACCGGCTTCTTTTCGTCAGAAGCGGCATATGCGCTATAGATGCGCCGGCCGCCCTCTCCATAGCGGTTGCTATTTGGATATGCCTTTTTTGGCTTCGGTCTCGGTCGAAGTATTCCCATGGGCCTTTATGTGCGGACTCGACCGTTGAATGGAAGCGCCATTCTCTACCCTTCAAAGCCGCTGCCGCTTATCTATCAATCGGGACGGTTTCGTCTTGTGCCCACTACCCATGTCTAGGAACACCGTGCTTCAGCTTATTGCCGCTGTCATCTTCGTTGTCATTCTTGTCGGCATCCACCAGGGCCTTGGCTGGATTCTCGACCAGATGATAATCCAATTCATCTACGGCGCCGCTTCGGCGTCGATCGTCATCCTGAGCGTGTTCGCCGTCGCCTTCTGGATGGAAGGGTCAATTACTTTCGGTCGAGGAAAGCAAAAGCGCCCGCGCGACACGATCGACCTGTGACTGTTGCAAGCGGGAGCCTTGGCCGGCCTTCATGAGTGCCGCAAGGACGGGACTCTGCTGACCACTTGTGAGTGCAGCGGCCATCTGAGAAATAGCTTTGTCATTTCCAGCAGGTCGATCTGCCAGCCCCAGCCTGCCCAATAATATTCGATCGTGTGAACGGGCCGACGATATTTGAAGCGTTCGGTTCGTCCTCTGGTTGCCAACCGCGAGCAGCCTTTGCGCCATCCGCAATTCTTGAGCGTCCAGGCCGGTGAGCGCCGACAACGGCTTCCAGCCTGCCAGCAGCAAGGCTCCCCTCTAGGCCCCCCTGAAGTTGTCCTAGGGTATGGCCTAGGGGATCCGGTACTCAGTTGCCCAGCTCATACGCAGCGAGGAGCATCCCTTCCTCGATAGCAGCCAGCCTGAAGAACCTCCTGGCCTCCTGGGCTGTCGCATTGGCCTCGATAGTGGCCACGCAGCACTTCACCCCACGTCCCAGTGGGGACCCTTGTTGGTCCACCTAATGAGATGCTCGGCGGCTGCCTCGACGTTGTTGACGTTGGAGATCATGCCGGCCCGCTCGCCCTTCACGGGGACCGGAGGGTTGAACCAGTGGGTGGCCATCAGGTGAACCTCCCCTGGGAAAGCCTGCTCTTCAGATCCTCGGCATTCAGTAGGTCGACCAGATCGTCGGCATATTCTGTTGAGGCCAACGGCTGCCATACCATCAGGCGAAATTGGCTGCCCGGTGAACACGTCGAACACCGTCCAGGTCCCGTCTGGGTGTCGCCTCAGGTCATACCGCCGCTCTATCATGATGGTAATTTAGGGTTCGCTTATGAGCCTCTTCAACCCTCAGGATCGTAGAGAAGCATCCCTTCCTCGATAGCAGCCTCTACGAACGCCCTTCGAGCCACGTGTGGGGGTAATTTGCCATCAAGTGAGGCCAAGCAGGCACCGGCCGCCAGATACCATTTCGGCCCTCTTTTGGTCCACTGAACGAGTTGTTCCCTTGCCGCTTGAACCGTCGCTGATGTTGTGCCGGACATCACCTTCGATGGTGGTCTTTACTGTGACCGGAGGATGAAACCGACCGAGGGGCATCATGCTTCACGAACGTCAAAGGCAACGAACAGCCCCCGCTTCGGAGCCACATCAACTACGATCTCGACCAGATGACAGTCCGACTCCAAGAGATGCGGGTCGCGTTCCCGCACCGTTGCAATGGTCACCTTCACCGAAACCAGGTTGCCCTCTTGAAAACCCCTTAGGACGTCGCAAACCAGTTCCCAAGCGGTGCGCTGCGCAGGCCAACCAGACGCTTCAGCATCCATCCCACCCCCCCCCATCGAGACAGAAGGCCAACTCAAGCGATTCTCTCGCGCGTTTCTTTAAAAAATCAAGAGCTGGAAGCGTACAAAGACGTCAAGTTGGCTTGCTGCTGACCCGTCAGGCGAATCGCCCGTATGAGAGCCCTGCTCTTCAGGTCGTTGGCGTTCAGGAGTATCACCAAGTCAGTCGCGTAGGTGACGTCCAGGCCGACCGCTGGGTGACCTTCGGGCTCCGCTGGTTTGCCGGTGTGTCGGTCGACCACCGACCACCCCTTCGGGTCCCTCTTTAGTTCGTACCTTGGTTCCATGGGACGATACGTTGTGCTTCCGATTAAGCTCGTCAAGCTTGGACCGCTGCTCCTCGGATAGATCCGGGTCTGCAGGGAGTTTCAGCAGTTGGAAGATGTAACGACGCACGGTCTCAGAAGTAATCCACTTCCGAATGAGACGCGATATAGACTGCTGTTGCTCGGTAGACAGTTCTTGCATGGTCGGCCTGCACGGTTGCACTGAGCCCAACCATTGGTGGCCTTGATGGTTCCCTGATTGGACTGCCTCAAATCGGCTATTTGAGTTCCAACGATTGCGCGAGTTCGTCACCGCGCAGCCCAGCCTTGTAGCGGGCAATCAGCGCCAGGGCCGCCGCTTCAGCTTCATGGCTTTGGCGCTCTATCCCGCGCAGCAAACAGAGTTGGTCCATCATTTCGTACAGAAAGGTCAGATCTTCAGGTTCAAAGACGCTGTCTTTCGCGAGGCGTGCTATCGGCATGTAATCCCCTGCCCCCGATTTGGCGGATCATTTGAGCGGCCTCGCGTGAATGTCAACTCGGACTAAAGCCCGACCGATGGTGTCGGAATTAGTGCAAATCTCTGCGCGGGTGATCGGAGCCAGGCAAGGCTCAGGCTAGCCAAAACATGGAGGGTTTAGAGACGAGCCGCGAGCGTTAGAAGCTAAGAATGATCGAGTGCGGGTCCCAGAATATGGCGACCTTCTCCGATAGCACCGGCAAAAAGCCCGTCGCTTGCGGGAGACGGGCTTTCTGACTGGCCGAAGGCTAGGAGAGTGTCATACCGCCTTACGGCTGGTTCGCACTTCCGTCCCGGCTGTCCAGGTCAACGGCCGCCGATCAGTAGGCAGAGCTGGCGCAGGTCGCGATCATAAGTCTCTTGGCTGCCAAGCACGTCTACGCACCGCTTCTTCATGCGAGCCAACTTGCCACCCGACATATTAGCGACGGCACTGGCTACTTTGGGACCGGTCGGATTGCTCGGGTTGCTTGGGCTGCTTGGACCGTTCCCGACGCCGATGCCGAGAGCCATATTGACGCCGTTGCCAATGCCTACGCCCGCCCCAGCACCAACGCCGCTCGTGCCGCCCACAGTTGTACCCAATCCGGCCGTCACGCCGTTTGTTCCGCCTACCCGCGCACCGGCTCCGGCATTGACGCCGCTTGAGCCACCGACCGACGCCCCGAGACCGGCATTGACGCCGCTTGAGCCACCGACCGAAGCCCCTGCCCGCAATGTATTGGGGCCACCGATCTTTGCGCCAATTCTTGCCTTCAAAACCTTCGGGCTGCCCACCGTCGCAGCGGCTCCGGCACTGATGCCATTGGTATCACCGACCGACATTCCAAGCCCGGCGTTGACACCGCCTGCTCCTCCAACTGAGACACCACCACCAGCATTGACGCCGCCCGCGCTACCGACCGAGGCGCCGACGCCAGCGTTCACTCCGCCCGAACCGCCGATGGAAGCACCCACCCCCGCATTCACGCCGCCGCTCCCACCGACCGAGGCTCCGGCTCCGACGCCGATCCCGCCCGCATATGCCGGCATGCACATAACTGCAATCATTGCACCACTCGCCAATGCTTTGGCGGTTCTCGCAAGGATACTGGCCATGACACTCTCCTGTNATCATTGCACCACTCGCCAATGCTTTGGCGGTTCTCGCAAGGATACTGGCCATGACACTCTCCTGTGGTTGTCCTACGAAGTGCAGCAAGCGCAGACCCCGCTACTCACATTAGTACGCGCTAAGGTGCCACTTCGTTGCCGAATAGACAGGATATTCAGCGACATAGTGTCCTTTGCATATAGGACAACGATAAGATTTTACTCAATTACTTGGGAATGCAGGCCCGGGACGTCGATCACCTCGGAGGACCCCACGCTTCAGGTCTTCGGCATTCAGGATCGCTGCCAAGTCCTCGGCGTAGGGCTGGTCGAGGTGTTCAGCCGGTGACCCCCACTATCAGCCGGCTGCCCGGTGAACACGTCGAACACCGTCCAACTCCCATCCGGGTCTCGCCTCAAGTCGTACCTCTGCTGGCTCATGAGGGTAATTTATGGTTTCCTGATGAGCCTGTTCAATGGCGTCGAGGAGTGAGGCTAACGTCGGCGGCAACTCAGGTTCGACCTCCAACCGGAAGGCCCTCCGAACCTGACGACGGTTGTCCTCGTTTCGGATCAGTTCCTGAAGAGAGCCGGCGACGGTCTTGTGGCCGGCTTTGTCACGCATTGCCAAGGGAGCCCCCATGAGTCCTGGCGCCTATAACTTATTGTCGGACAAATGGTTCCAATGCGGGTCGGAATTGCGATCCGCTGATTATGATAGTTTTAAACAACGGGCGCTGGTCTAATCGTGCAGGTCGAAGAGGACGGCTTTCCCAGTCTGCGCAGCGATTTGGACCACCTTTTCACATAGTGGGTTGTCGTGGCCGAGTTCGTCCAGCTCGCCCTTGAGGTCAGGGCGCTTCGTTCGGATAAATGCGACGGCCTTCCTAAGGGAGACGATTTCGCCCTGAATAGCCTGGTCTATGGCTTGTTGTATGACGTCGTCGGACTTCAACAGGCGTTCCATCCGCGTGACCTCCCAATCCCCGCTCTGAGTGGCATATTGGGAGAACCTGCTGAAAAACCAAATCACATTATGGGGTCGGAATATTTGGTAAAAATTTCTGCGTCGGTGATCGGATAATTGGCCCGCGCGCCGGCCCCCCGTGGGGGTGCCTCCCGGCCGTCAATGATCCGCGCCCGCTTGGGACGCGATGCGCGCTCTGGGTTCGCTGCTCGCCATTCTCGACCGTGTATTCAGTCCACGCGTCCCTGACGACCCGCTCAGCGATTCGTCGGTGGCTTTCCTTCATCTGGAAGCCGGGCAAACTATCGGGCTGTGAAATCTGCCACTCCGGAGACCCTCAAGGGAAGCGTCGCGGCTCGCCGAGTCGTGCCGGCTAACAATCCAGACAGGAACCAAAGTGTGCAAACGATGTTTATTGAACGAAGGGCATCTTACTTCCTTGGAGAGTTGAACATGAAAACCACCCTGATTCTGGGCGCGCTGGCGCTTTGCTTGGCCGCGCCTTCCATTGCCTCGGCGGATGCGATCGTTCTCACCACGAACCAGCACCGCCATCACCATCGTGCGGACGCTGTCGTCATCAATGAGGACGGAGCTCGCCTCCATCATCGCCGTCATGGCACCGAGGCGTTTTACGACAATGGCAATCGCCATTATTGGCGCAGACATCATCGTCCCGATACCATCATCATTAAACGTTCGGACGACCGCCCGATGCACCGCCGGCATCGTCACGTCGTGATCGAGAACAGCGACTACTAATCCGACTCCGGACCCGGCTCTCAGATCGGAGCCGGGTCACACGGCGCTGCCTCCGGGGCGCTGACCCTGTCCAGATCGCAGCCAAAGCTCGCGCTGATCGGAGTTGTGGAACTCGCGAAGTTCGCGGTTGATGGTGCCCCCCTCAAAGCCTGCACGCTGCATCTGCCCGCCCAGGGTCGCAACGATCTGCTTCCAGCAATTCGTGGCAGCGGCGCCCCGCTTTGCCGAATGCCGCAGCAGTTGCCGGGGCCCCTAGACTGATCTCTCCAGTCCTCGCGTGACGAGGTTGAAGCCGCGCCGGTTCTCCGCTGCCTTCGCCACGTAAGTCGACATAACAGCGGACATCTCCCGCAAACAGGCCAGGTTTCACCTGTTAGCTAGACGAATGGCGGCACGCAAGCCGAGCGTCGCGTGGCCACTGCCGACCGTGTGTTCCCAGAAGTGCGGCAGTTCCGTTGCCGATCCTTGGCAGCGTCATCGAGTTGGCGCCGGCGAAGCCGTTTCAGCAGTTCACGTGATCCCGCAATCACCTGTAGGATGTGATCCACATCCGGGCGAAATGCGTGGGCTCCGACCATTGAATTGTGCTGTGACTGGAAAGCGGCTTCGATAACCGCCCGAGCGACTCTTCGCCATGATGATCGGATAGCTCGGGCTCGGCGCACCGTTCCAGATCGGGAAAGCATTCCCCATGCGCTCGACATCGCCGGGATGGGCAAATTCGAAACGCCGCACCATGTCCGGGATTGTCGTTTTGACGAAAACGAGCCCACACATGAGATCACCAGCCTGCCGTTGCGGAAGACCAAAATGGGAACGCGTCGGGAACGAGTCAAGCGGTGCCGATCTTTGTCAAGGCGTGCCGCAGGCTGGGCGGCGGGGTCGTGCTTTTCACTTTTGCAGGCGATCATCGGCTTCCAGCCCGACGCTCCAAATGGCAAGCTGTACATCGATCCCAGGCTGCCGGACTGGATGCCTGAATTCACCTGAAAAGACGTGCGGCTCGGGAAAGAGCGGCTCGAACTCCATTTCTGGCGCTCCGGCGCCGAGAGCTGTTGGGAAGTTCGAAGCGGCGATCCGTTGGTGGAGGCGCGCAGTTGCGCTACCGGGCCCTCCTTGCGCTAGGCTGCCGGTCGCGTGCGCGTTCGGCGTTCTGGTTAGGTGTCGCCTTACTGCACAAGTCGCAATTTATAGCCAGGCCAGATCGAAACCCGCCCCAGACAGTTTTGCCCCCGTCCGGGGCGGGCTGTGGAAGCTGAATGGAGGCAGCTCCGACCTTGGCTACGGGGATTCAACCAAGGCAGATTCCGAACTTCACGCGTGTACGAATGTTCCAGATGTCGGTTAGGGACCAGCCTAACCGGTTGGCGCAAGATGAGGCGAACACCAGCCAGTGGCTGGCCGCCCCGGTCTCAGCCCTCAAAGACCAAGATCGAGACCGCCGGATGATCACCGGTGACGAGCATCGTCCCGGTTCCGCACCCTCACACGCGGTCTGCGTTACTGATCTCTTTAATCCTGTCATCCACGGCGGTGCTGTAGGCACATCCTCGATGACGCCGATCTTGCGGGCCCAAGTCGTAAAGGCCTTGTGCGCAGCCTCGACAGGCTTGCGGCCATCGTAAGCCGAGTAGCACGCCTCACAGGCCGCCGCGTGAAGGAGACCACGTTTTTCGACAGGCCATTCTTCCAGAAACTCAATAGCATCCATCACGCAGTCGATTTTTTGCATGTAGCCATTTCTCCCCTACGAAGACTGGCTGCTTGAAAGCATCACTTTCCATAGTACCTCCCTTCAACAACTGGACCTGGTGATCGTTTCCGCAGATGCACTGCTCGTACTCGAACCGCTAAATGCCGGCTGCACATCACAGAAGAGATTGGAAGCACCTCTTTTACATTCAAGACCAGCTCGCCAGGCAAACGCCAGCAGCATCTCGAAGCCGATGGCAGGCACTCCGGCTGCGATTGCTAAGAGCGAACGGCCAGCGGCACCAGGCCCTCGTGCGGTTCACCGAGATAGCAGACGACCCGGTCGCCGACGCGCTGGAAATTGAGATCGACCTTCACCTCCCCAACGGCTAAATGCCGGATGACGATGTTGTCGATGCCGATCGGCAACCGTGGGCGTTCGACATTGATCTCGCGCTTCCAACCATCGATGCGGATCCCAAGACAGGCCTGCAACATCATGAAGGCCGAACCGGCAGACCACGCCTGCGGCAGACAGGCAACCGGATAAGCAATCGGTGCGTCGCCGATGGCGCGCGTAAAGCCGCAGAACAGCTCCGGAAGCCGCATGTTGAACTGGACCGCCGCCTCGAACATGCTGCTCAAAAGCTTCACGACGCTGGTGCGCTGCTGATAGCGGGCTAGTCCCGCGGCACAGATTGCGGTGTCATGCGGCCAGATCGAGCCGTTATGATAGGACATCGGATTGAACGGGAGCTCGTCGTCGGCCAAGGTGCGAACGCCCCAACCGCTGTGGAGATGCGCCGACAGCAACTGCTCGGCAATTGATTGCGCCCGTTCCGCCGATGGCAGCCCGACATAAAGCAGGTGCGCCGCGTTGGAGGCGCGCACCGCGCATTGCTTGCCTTCCCCATCGATTGCTAAGGCGTAGAAGTTTCGCTCCGGCATCCAGAACCGGGTCTCCACTGCGCTGCGGATTTTTTCCGCCATGGCGCTCCAGTGCGCTGCCTTGGCCGCGTCGCCGCGTTTGGCTGCCAATGCAGCCATGCCTTGATAGGCTGCGAAGACATAGCCTTGCACCTCCACCAGTGCGATCGGCCCCTTCGGTATCGTACCATCGGCATGGAAGATCGCGTCGGCGCTGTCCTTCCAGCCTTGGTTGAAAAGCCCGGTATCTGCCGCCCTGCTGTAGGTCACGAAGCCGTCCCCGTTGCGAGCTCCCACCTCCTCCATCCACCCGATTGCCGCACATAGCGAATCCCACATGCGGTCGACGAATTCCTGATCTCCGGTGCGATCAGCGTAGGAACAACCCAGGTAGACATAGAGCGGAGTGGTGTCGACGCCACCATAGTAGCGGCCGAACGGCAGTTCGCGCAGGACAGCCATTTCCCCCTTGCGGGTCTCGTGCATGATCTTGCCGGGTTCGGCATCGTCAAATATCGAAGTCTCTGTCGACTGATAGCGGGCAAGGAACGCCAGGACTCCGCGAGCGAGCGCGGGGTTCAGCCACAGCATCTGCAAGGCGGAAATGACGCCGTCGCGGCCAAAAGCGGTCGAAAACCAGGGAATGCCGGCATACGGATATGGCCCGGTCTCCAGATCGGTGGTCAGCAGGGCAATGTCGGCCCGTGTTCGCGTGAGCCAGTCGTTGAACACGCGGCCCGAGCTGAAGATAGTGGCGCCCTGCCGACGCTTTGAGCGCATGGCAAAGCGAGCTCGCGCCGCCGCCGCGCGGAAGCGATCGCTGGATGGCACTTCTTCGCTTTGACCGACCTCCAGGTACAATGCTCTTCTGGCGCGCCTTTCCACCCGAATGAGGAACTCGGCGTGATTGGGGTGCACCTGATCAGGCCTCATCGAAAACGCGATAACAGATTGGCGCGAAACATTGTCGAGGCCTTCGTACCGGAACGTGACGCTCGTCTCACCGACCAGCGCGTCATGGGCGCGACCACGGCGGCTTCGAGTGGTGCCGCGCACCTCGAACATGTCACGAAAATCGGCGTCAAAGTCGAAACGAACCGGCAGCAGGACCTCGCGTCGGGAGTAGTTCGAGAACGCGATTCGCTCGAACATGCGGTCTTGCCAGATGAACCTGGTCCGCTCGATGTGCACGACGCCCGGCAGCGCCTCACTACCGTCGGATCCGATTGTGGACAGATTTGTGAGATTGGCTGTGAATAGGATGTTGTCCTGCGACAGCGAGGCGCCGAGCAGCGAGGGCATGTGGTCGCCGACGAACAGCCGGAAGCGCGACAGCACACGCGTATCATCGCGGAAAAGCCCGTCGCCAGTGCCGCGTATGTCGCCATAACTGTCCGCAACGACGAAACAGTCCTCGTGCTTCAGCGCGAATTGTCTATGCGGCTCGCGCGGCGCCGATTCATCGAGTGCGGGAAGAGCAACGGCTGGATCAAGCTTACGTTCTTCGACTTCGATGCTCATCTCAACCCTCCTGTTCAGACGGCCGATGCTGGCGCTTATTCCATTATGGTTGCGCCCGGCCATATCCTATCAATGGTGTTTCGCATCAATCCCGCGATGCGCGGTTGCGGAGAGCGTCCTTCGAATCCTTGGCGGATTTTCGGCGAAGTTCCGCTGTTGAAAGTCGACTGAGGCCGGCGGGAATCTGGCGGCTCAGACAGCCAACACTCCCGAAACAGGGCTGGTTAGCGTATCTGCTTTTGCCGCGAAGCCATTTCGCGAGCACAGTGAGAATCGTTGGTCGCGCGCCAGCGAGTGGTAGATTTCCAAATAATCGCTGCACATGCGCTCCACCGTGAATCGCTTTTCAAAAGCTTTCCGCACTCGGACGCGATCGAGACCGCCTATCCGCTGTAGAGCATCTACGGCCTCGTCAACGCTTTCCACGATCAGTCCGGACACACCATCATCGACGACCTCTGGAACGGCGCCGCGGTTGAACGCTATCACCGGGGTGCCGCAGGCCATCGCCTCGATCGTTACCAGGCCGAATGGCTCCGGCCAGTCTATAGGAAACAGCAGCGCCGCCGCATTGCCGAGAAACTTCGCCTTCTGCCGCTCATCGATCTCGCCAATGAACTCGACCTTCGAATTTCGAAGCAACTGGGGTTCGACTTTCTCACTCCAAAATGATTGGTCCACCGCGTCGATTTTGGCCGCGATCTTCAGTGGCATTCCGGCGCGCGCAGCGATTTCCATCGCGACTTCAGGCCCCTTTTCCGGCGAGATGCGGCCAAGGAACGCCAGATAGCCCGAGGCCTTGGGCTGGAAGGGGAGAATGTCGGGCGGCAAACCATGGTAGACGGTTCCGAGCCAATTGACCGGCGGCATCGGCCGCCGCTGGTCATTGGAAATCGAGATCAGCGGAATGTCGTCGAATATCGCGTAAAGTTGCGCCAGATCCGGAAGGTCGAGCCGACCATGAAGGGTGGTAACGGTTCGCTGCGCGAACTCACGAATTATCGGAAAGTGCAGGACATCGACGTGAAAATGTAGCACGTCGAATTCATCCGCCCGTCGGCGAACCTGTTCCAGCATCATGACATGGTACGGGATGTGATTATGGGCGTTCGGGTTCAGGCGCAGTGCAGTATCGCAACACGCCACAAGTTCGGCCGAAGTGCTTGAATCGCCGCTGGCGAACAACGTCACATCGTGGCCCTGTCGAACCAGCTCTTCGGTCAAATAGGAAACGATACGCTCGGTCCCGCCATAAAGCCTCGGCGGTACCGACTCCATCAGAGGTGCGATCTGGGCTATCTTCATCTGCACATAGTCGCTCAAGAGTTTGAGACGGCGACGAAAAGCGATTGTCCCTGCCGTTCGATGCGGAACAGGATCGGCTTGTTCTGCTGCCGGGATTTCGTCCACTCCTGTCGGACATCCGAAGGGTGGGTAACATTCTGGTTGTTCGCCGAGACGATCACATCGCCGGGCTTGAGACCGCTTTCAGCCGCAAGACTATTCGGCGCGACCTCCTGGACAAACACGCCGGTGGTACCCGGCTGGAGACCGAGCTGCTGGCGCGCTTCATCCGGAATTGGGCTGAGCGACAGCCCGAGACCTTGATCCGCCGCTTCCGGATTCGGAACAGCACCGGTCTGCACCTCCTCGTCCTTGCGTTGACCGACGGTCAACTCCACCTCCTGCTCGGAGCCGCCGCGGTTCCTTGTCAGCGTCGCTCTCGACCCAGGCTTTTCGTTCGCCGCAGCCAGCGTCAAGTCATGGACACCCTGGATGTCCTTGCCGTTGAACCGACTGATTACGTCGCCTGATCGTAAGCCGGCCTTCTCCGCTGGACTGCCGGGCTCGACCGAGGCGACCAGCGCTCCCTTGGTGCCAGACATTCCAAGTGCCTCGGCAAGCGACGGAGTCACCTCCTGGAGACGCACACCGATGAAACCGCGCTCAATCCGACCGGTGCGGATCACTTGATCGGCGACGCTCCGTGCAGTTTGCGACGGCACGGCGAAGCCGATGCCTATGCTGCCGCCCGACGGCGAGACGATGGCCGTGTTGACGCCGATCACTTCGCCGCGTGCGTTAAATAGGGGACCGCCGGAATTGCCTCTGTTGATCGAGGCGTCTGTCTGGAGGAAATCGTCATAAGGGCCGGCCTGGATGTCGCGCGAGCGGGCCGAAAGAACACCGACGGTAACGGTTCCCCCGAGCCCGAAGGGACTGCCGATCGCGATCGTCCAGGCACCCGGCTGCATTGCGTCGGAATCACCCCAGACCGCGATGGTCATGTTGGGCCGTGGATCGACCTTCAGCACCGCGATATCGGTTGCTGGATCGCGGCCCACCAGTCGCGCGGGCGAAGTCTCCTTGTCGGAGAAGACGACGTGGATTTCGGTGGAGTCGGCCACGACATGATTGTTGGTGACGATATAGCCCTCGGGACTGATGACGAAGCCGGAGCCAAGCGCTTCCCGCACCTGCGGCTGGACAGGCCCGCGGCCGTCGAAGGGGTTCAGAAAATCGTCGAGCGTCGTTTGGTCCTGGATGATCTGCCTGGTCGTGATGGCGACCACCGCCGGCAGTTTCTGACGCACGATGGCGCTGAAGTCGTTTGGGATTTCTTGCGCTGAAACCGGAGCAAAGCCGCCAGTCGAGAGCGTCAAAACTCCTGCGAGGAAGCCAATGCACAGCCGCCTCCTGGAAATGTAAGACATGATTGGCTCTCCTGCCCGACTGCCTGGCGCTGCTGCGCGCCTTGTTCAGACGCCAGAACTGACATTCACGCGGATTGTTTCACCGGTTCGAAAAAATGTTGATGTTGGGCTGGACCGTGAGGATGCGGCCTTGTTGGCGCCATTGAAATTTGGTCGAAACTCTCCAAAATTTCAGCCGGTGGAAATCGCGAGAGCCACCAAGATGACGTCAACAGAGGAGCCTTTTGGAAGCGGAGGACCATCGATGGAAAGAGCCACTTCGACGAGTTTTCCCCAAGTGGGGCCCGAGGGCCCTGATGTTTTTCTTGACCGGTTGCTGCATCCGGCACGGCATTTCGAGCGACCTCAGGACGTGCTGATCG
>NZ_AYWR01000051.1:0-12088 GCF_000502935.1 Mesorhizobium sp. LNHC221B00
GCGGCGTGGTGAGATAGGCGCGCTTCCTGACATCGCGGATCGGCATGGCGCCGTCCGGATTGTCGGTGTCCGGGGGATCGCAGGCCTCATCGGCATCGCCTGAAACCTTGATCTCCTGGATTTCCTCGTCGCCGGGGTCGGTCTGGATTGCCTGGCTGTCGGCAGTCAGCGTGAATTCGACGGTCTCGGTGCGCCTGCGGGTGACGTCATAGTCGGCGATCAGCACCGGCTTCATCGTCCAGACCCAGAACTGGCCGGTGCCATTGGTCATGATGACCTGGTGGTAATCCTCCGGCACGACGACGCCATCGGTGCGGGTGATCTCGCAGGCGCCCCAAGTCCAGCCGCCGCCGATGCGCCCGCCTTCGACCGGGAATTTCTTCATGAAGCCGCCACCGGTCAGCGATTTGACCGAATACGCGTCGCCCGATCCGATCGCCCTGGCGGCATCGGTCAGCTGCTTGGAAAAATCGACGCTGCCGGCGGCGATCTGGTCCCAGTTGATAGCGCCGGAAAGCTTGACCTGGCGCAGCGGCGGCTGGCCGATCTGGATATCGAGCGTGCCCTTGATAAAACTCGAGCCGAAGTCGAGCAGGCCATCCTCGCCGTCGAGCAGGTGCGAAGCACTCACCGCATGCGAGACGCGGTCGATGTGCCAGGCGTGGATATAGGCCTCAAGCACGGTATCGGGATCGTCGCGGCTTTCCGGCGTCAGGAACATCGGATCCCAGAACGGCGGCACTTTCATCGTGTCGGCCAGCGCGCGCTTGCGCGTGTCATAATCGGCCGGCCGCGCCAGGAATGACAGCTTTATCGCATTGGCCTGCGGGCTTTGCGGCACGCCGACGACGCGGCAGAAGGCCAGCGGCACGGCGCCGGCGGTCGGGTTGGCGGTGTCGTACCAGGATAGCCAGGCCCATTGGTCGCGGCCTGGCGCCAGCAGGCCGACACGCGGATTCCTGACCGTGATATCGAGCGTCGCGAACGCGCCTTCCTTGTGGGTCAGCGAGATGTCGACGATCTTCTCGTCCTCGACCTGATGCTCTAGTCCGAAAGTGGTCTCGGTGGATGCTGCCCAGGCGAAGAAGAAGCGGCTGGCCATCGGTCAGACCTCGACCAGGTCGAGGGACCAGTTGCAGGCCGCGCCCCATTCATCGAAGGACAGCCGGTAATCGGCGACCTTCATGGTGAGGCGCGGCCGGTAGAGCGTGAAGTCGCCTTCGGTGCGCGTCGCCGGGTCATCCGTGGTGCCGGCCACGTCGCGCGACGGCGAGCCGTCAGCCGTCAGGTAACAAAACTCGGTGGCGCAATCGACCGTCAGCGTCATGCCGCGGCGCACGCCATCCAGCGCCGGCATGTTCTGGTCGGTGCAAGAGATGGTCATCTTGTACTTTTCGTCTTCCTCGTCGCCGAGATCGATCAGCTCGTTGTTGACAGTCCGGGCAAGCTGGGCCGAACCGTCGAGCGAAAATTCCTCGGTGATGCCGCGCGCCGAATAGGGCGGCACGCCGATCGGATCGAGGCGCAGCAGCGTCAGGTCGGTCATTTATTTGCCCCGCGACGGCGCGCGCCCGGCGCTGCTGTTGGCTTCCTTCAAGGCGAACTGCTGGAAACGGTTGGCGGTGAAGGTGTCGGTCACCATGTCGAAGATATCGGCCGGGCCGAGACCGAAATCGAGCTGGACGCGCATGGTGCCGGCGGCACCGCCGGACGGTGCGGCCGGTGCCAGATTCATGTCCGCCAGCCCGCCACTCGCAAAACGCGGGATCGCCATCGACCGGTTGAAACCATCGAGCATGCCGCCGACATTGAAACTCGGCATCCTAAGCGACTTCAGCGACAACAAACCGTTGTTGACCGCATACATGAAGCGGGTGCCGTATTTGCGCACCGCCTTGGCCTGCATGACGAATTCGGTGTCGGACAGCCATGCCGGGATCCTGTCACCTGTCGGCCCGCCAGGGCCACGGATCTGACCGCCGCCGGCAAGGCCTTGCTCGGACGATCCGCCGCCGCCGGATCCGGATGCCTTCGCCCGCAGCGCGGCCGCTGCCCTGGCCGCCGCCTGCAACTGCGCAATGATGCGCGCGATCTCGCTCTGGATTTGGCTGGCCAGCGAGCGGACGATGCCGATCAGGCTGGAAAAGCCGGTCTGCACGACATTGCGGATGCCGGCCATGATCTGGTCGATGGCGGCCTGCGCCTGGCGGAACGGCGCCACCAGCGCATCGGCCAATGCCGACGCTCCGGATACATCGCCCGAGATCTCCGTGGCGCGGGCAATCGCCGCTGCGATGGCGTTGGCGGCCTGCACGACCTGACTGGTGGCACCCGTAAAGCTGTCGACGACGGCGCCGATCAGCGATCCGATGGTGTCGGACACCGCCGAGATCGCCGTGGTCGCGATCGTGGTCAGGCCGGTGAAGGCGGTGGCGGCAGCCGAACCGATCGTGGTCCACACTGCCGATCCGGCCAAAGCGATGCCATCCCAGACCGGCGCCAGCAAGCCGGCCAAGGCCGTCACCTGACCAACGATGCCCGTCAACGCCTGCGAGGCAAGCCCAAGAATGGTCGACCAGACCGACCCACCATCGACACCGATCTGCGTCCATGACGGCAGCAACTGCGCCGCTAGCCCGGAGATTGCCGAGACGACGCCTTCAACAAAGCCGGTGACGATCTGCGCCAGCCCTTGGAAAACGACACCGACAGCCTGGATCTGTAGCTTCCACGCTTCGACGAAAAGTTGACCTGCAATCTTGGCGCCTTCCAGCAGGCCGGAAAAGACTGCAGTCAGATTGCCCGGCGAAAACAGATCCTGGATGGCGGCGATGGCGGTGCGCGCGCCGGCAACGATATCATCCCAGAAGACGACCGTGGCGATACCCGCGGCAACCAGGGCAGCGACCAGCAGCGCCGGCCACGAGATCAGACCGGCGACGAGGCCAAGGAAGGCGGTGGCGCCTTCGAAGATGGCACCGAAGAAGCCGGTGGCGGCGGCGATGACGCCTTCGCCGAACATCGTCGCGACAACGGTGCCGATCAGGCGCAGGGCCGCGATCACCGCCCCCGAGGTCGAGACGATCAGGTTGAAGACGCCGAGCAGTTGCAGCAGCGCCACACCGATGAGCAATTGGCCGCCGCTGACATTGGTGCCGAACATGCCGTTGATGGCTTCGGCGACAGCCTGCGCGCCATCATGGATGCCCTTGAACAGAGGCAGCACCACGGTCTGGACGACGGCCAGGAAATCGCGGCCGAACTGGATGATGGCCACGCTCCAGTCGCGGATCCACGGGTTCTTGATGTTCTGCGAATTGCCGGAGATCAGGTGCAGCAGGTCGCCGGCGACGCTGGCGAAAGTACGCGCCGCTGCCTGGCCGAACTGAAGGACCGTATCGCGGTTGGAAATGAGAATGTCGCGTAGGCCGCGCGCCAGTTCGGTGACGGCCGGCGCGAACAGCAGGCCAAGCTGGAGCCTTGTGCCGGCAGCGGCCTTTCCGACCTCGTCGAGCGCATCGCCGAGGTCATCGCCGATCGTGGCCTGTTCCTTGGTGAAGACGATGCCGAGCCGCGTCGCCTCGTCGCCGAGCGCCTTAAGTCCGTCCCTACCCTCGTTGAGGAATGGCAGCAGTTCAGCGCCGGCCTTGCCGAACAGTTCGATCGCCAGCGCCGATTTCAATGCGCTGTCCGGCATGCGCGAAAACGCCTCGGCGACGTCGCCGATAATGGCCTCGTTCGAACGCAGCTTGCCGTTGGCGTCCTTGATCTTGACCCCGAGCTTGGCAAAGACGTTGCCGGCGGTGTCGACCTGCTTGGCGGCGTCCTTGGTCTTGCCGCCGAAACGCGTGACCTTCACCCCCGTCGCGTCGATTACATCGCCGGTTTTCTTGGTTTCGTCCGCAGCTTCGGCGATGGCTTTGTTGAGGCGCGACATGCCGGAGACGAACTGTTCGTTCGAGACATCGGCCTGGTTGGCGGCAAACGCCAACTTGCCATAGGCCTCGACCTGCAGGCCGGTCTTTTGTGCGGCCTTGCCGGCCTGGTCCGCCGCATCACCGCCGGCCTTGGCCAAGCCAAGCACAGCCGCCGTTGCGCCAGCGGCGGCAGCGGTCAGGCTGGCGCCGAGCAGCGCGGCGCGGCGGCCGACCNCCGACCGTGGCCAGGTCGCCGCCGAACTTGGACAGGCTGGCGCTGAACTTGCCGAAATCGGCCTTGATCGCGGCGTTCTGGATCTGCTTGAAGGCTTTTTCCCCGGCATCGCCGAGCGCCTTCAATTGGTCTTCGATCGCCTTGCCGCCTTCGAGGGCGATGCGCTGCGCGATGGTGTTCTTCTGAAATGCCATCAGCCTACCTTCAGGTGTTTCAGGTAAAGTTGACCAAGGCGCGCGGCGGCACGCCCTGTAATCTCCCGGATGGAAAACCGATCGCGGATGCTCACGCGATCGATGCCGATGAAGAGTGGGACCAGCGTCGATGCCTTGCCGGCCGCGCCGCGCTTCAGCGCACTCAGTGTAACCTTGCCGACATTCTTGCCGCGCGTGGATAACGCGGCCTTGCCGGCGAGCAGCGGCGGTTTGCCCGGTCGCTCGATGCTGACCAGCGGACCGATGGTCCTGATGTAGAGCGCCGGGGTCATCTTCGACCGACCGGCGCGTTTCGGCGCCGTCGGAAGCGGCAGCCACAAACGCGGACTGCCCGTTATCGTTGCGCCCTTTTCGTAAATCCCGGCATAATAGATTTTGTGCCAAATGAAGACGCCGGCACTCAAGCCCGCACCGTTCGGATAGACCTTGGTGCGCAACGCATTCTGCCAGCGCTTCGAGAATCCGGCGGCGGCGATGTCGGCTCGCCCTGCCTGCTTGATGATATTCCCAGCCTCGGTGATCGCGGCCAGACCGGCAGCGGCTATCGGGTCGGCGACGGACGTCATCGCCCGAGCGAATTCGCCGTCCTTTTTCTGATACCGGAAGCGCGCCATTTGCCCTCGACATCCGTTCCGTGCTTCATTTGCGGCGGGAGGGCTTCAAATGAGATATACAGGGCTATTACTAGCGCTTGCCGCAACCACTGCGTTCGCCGGCGATCAGATCCTGATCGAACCGGTCGAGTTCATGGTGTCGTGGCCCGATCTGGTCGGCCGCGACGTCGTCATCACCAAGGGCCGTGTTGCCGCGGCCAGCGATGCCTTCATGATCCTGAAACTGCCGGGCGGCACCGTCACGCTGATGCCGCCATGGCTCGACCGCGATGATCTCAGGCCGCTGTTCGAGCATTGCACAAGCGTACTGACCGACGACCGCTGCGATGTCGCGGCCGGCGGTACTGTGGGTAAGATGGCAGTCGGAGGCGGGCCGCAGCTGAAGGGCGTCGACTTCTTCAAGCCAGCCGGCCAATAGCGTCTCAAGGCTGTTCCCGCGCCAGGTCCTTGATCATCTTCTGGACGTCCTTCCATTCGCCGCGCGCCGCCATGGCTTGCAGCATCAGACCCTCGGCGGCCTCGTGCATCTGGCGCTCATTGGCGAGCTTCAGGTAGCCGAATATCTCACGCGGTGAATATTCCCAGACGTCGGCTGGGCGATGCCCCGCGACGATCAGCGCCTCGATCGCTGTGGCTATTCGGTCGGCAGCGTCTCGCCGGCTGGTGGTGCTTCGCTTTTTTCCAGCTCCTGCAGAAAAATGGCGACCCGAGACTTGAGCTGATCGATCATCGGGCCGAACGGAGGGTAAGTGATCGTCGCGATCGCCACGACCAGGTTGATCTGGTCCTGGATATCAAGTTCGGCGGCGCGCGCCTCCGCCACCAGCGTATCCTCGCCATGATAGCCGCAACCGGCGGCGATCAGGGCAGCGCCAGCGTCGGCGGCGATCTCGATCAGCCGCAGCGGCGAGGCCTTCTTGCCGCCCATCAGGTCTCCAAGCTCGGGATACCGCATGAGCAAGCCGGTCAGTCGCTTCGCGCTGACCTTGCCAACCTCGATATCATCGTCACCGACCCGCACGACCGTCTTGGACGTGCCAGCCGGCGCTATTTCAAGCAAGCGCTTCATAGATATCTCTCTCAAATGGCGGAGCATTCAAAGGGATGCTCCGCCCGTTTCGTTTTGACGTCAGGAATTATCCTCGTCGTTGACAGTGACCGTGCCGAAATCGGACGATCCGTCGGTGTGTTCGACCACCAACGCCTCGCCGTTAATCTCGATCTCCTGCCACTCTTCGGAAATCGGGTTGAAGGTGCCACCAGGCTTGAACGACACCGAGGGCAGCGAAACGTCGAGCCTGTTGCCGACATCATTCTGGCCCTCGAAACGCAGCGAGCCGGTGACCTCGGTCTGGCGCATGATGTTGAAGGTCTTGACGCCGGATCCGCCGGACGCTGGCGTATCACCGCCGAGCTGCATGGCGAGGTTTTCGGCGGTGATCTCGTTGGCCACGATGCGGATCGCAAGGCTGGCGGAGGTGACAACGGAGCGCTTCTTCTTCTTGATGCCGACCCGGTTGGAGAAATAATCGAGCGTATCGCCACCGGGGCTAGTTTCGAAAGCCGAGCACTCGCCCATGTCGCGCTCGGCGCCGCCGGTCGGGGTGAAGTAGAGAATGCCCTTGCCGATCGATAGATTTTTGATGTCCGGAGATTCAGACATGGCCTTGTCCTTTCGGTGAGGTTGCCCGTCCCAAATCACACGGGAAATTGGGCGGTTAAAATCAGGCGGTCACGGTGTCGACCAAAGCCTCAGGTCGCATGGCGTAGGTGAAGGTAAAGGCGACGCCGATGCCGCCTTCCATGGAACGGCCGCGCTCGGTCGCGGTCATGGAGCCCTGGTAGCGGATCGCTTGGCCGTTGGCGGTGGATGCGAGCAGCTGCGCATCGGACATCACGGCTTTGATAAGCTTGGCCCGTAGCAGGTTGAGCTTCGTTCCGACGTCATCATCCTTGGCCTTGAGGCGGAACTGCACCTCCGGCGTCATGTCGACCAACCGGGGCGTGGTGAGCGCCGTTCGGCCCCGCGGATCGGTATCACGAGCCGTTTCCTCACCGTCGAACAGGATGACGGCAGGCAGATTGGCTGCCGCCGGATCGCTCTCGTTGCGGATCGGGCTTAGGGTCGTGTCGACTTCGCCGGCCACGATCAGCAGCCGGGCAAGAATTGCTTCGCGCGGGTCCAAATTATGGCTCCTCGGAAAGGATCAGCCGGATCTCGCCCTTGCTCTCACCGGTCGGCGCCGGAAATATCTCATGGCTCCTGATCGTCCAAGTCCTGCCGCTGAAGACGATCGAAGCATTGCGCAGGGCCGCCAGTTCGATATCGGCGAGGTCGGATGCTCGCACCATCGCGGCCGGCTTGATGTCCAGCACATCGACGCCCTTGAATCCGAGCGCCGCCGGGTTGGTCTTGTCGATCGCGCGCAATTCGATAACCAGGCCATCGGTGCCATCAAGCGTCAGCACGGCATCGACGGCGATCGGCGAGGCGTAGAGCGCCGCGTAATGGATATCCCAGATCGACATCAGCAGATCCTCGCGCGGTCGGCATCGCGGGCGAAGATCATGTTGTTGCCGGCCCAGCTGTGCAGGAAGAACCCTTTCGCCCTCATGATCGGGCCGAGGTCAGCGCCGACATTTGATGCGCCGGTCGCCTCGGCCTCGGCGATGACCACACGCGGCGGCAGGTCGCCGAAATCGGCGCCGCCGAGCACCGCCACATCGAGACCTTCGATGTCGATCGACAACAGGTCGGGCCAGATGCCGCCGGCATGGTGCGCGACGATGGCGTTGAGGGTCATCACCGGCACGCAGACGCTGCGCACGATGCCGAGCGTGGCGGCGACAGCCGGATCGAAAGAGTTGCGGCCGGGATCGCCGGCGACGTGATGGAACAGCAGCGGGCCGCACTTTTCCGGCACGACGCCGACACACAGGTTGATGTCATCCGGTCGCGCCCTGACGAAGGCGCCAAGCAGCGCCTCGTTCGGCTCGACATTGATGCCGCGCGAACCGCGCTCATAGAGCAGCGCCGTGTTCGACAGGTCGAACGGGTGATAGGCGCCGACATCGAGATAGGACGGCCGCTCGATACCGAGCCGCTTGAAGATGTTGAGGATCGCCAGGTCGTCGCCATGCTGCGCATAGGTGCGACCGCCGAACCACTGATGCGGATGGCCGGTCATCAGCAGGACACCCAGACGCCGTCAGTGAGATAGCCGTGCCAATGCGAACTCATGTCGATATTGTGGAGAAGGACTGAGGCTCGCACCGTCGGTTTGTCCCGGCTACCATTCCATGTCCACGCGCCAGGTCCGGCCACTTTGACGCCGCCAACAGATCCGCAACCGCAAGGGCACTGGAAATGGAAGCCGGCCGGCTTATCCTCGGCCGTTTCGTAGAACTTGATGGCGCCGGCCGGCGCACTCTCCGCAACGATGCTGTCGACGAGCGTTGCATTGACCGGCTCTGTCTTGACCTCGGTCATTTGCGCCCCTCGGCAACCGCCGCCTCGATCCAGTTGAAATGCTCAGAGATGACCTTGTGATGGCCTTCGACATCGGTGAGGTCGGCATGCGCGGACTTGTGGACCTCGCACCCGGCGATGTCCTCGAAGCCGGCGAAGAACAGGCAGGCTTCCAGCAACGCCTGCGACCAGATCGCCTTGTGGCCGTGCGCGTGGATGATGGCGTGCATGGCGCCGCGACGATCGGCAGACGGCGCCCATTTGCGGGTGAAGTCGAAATACTCCTGGTCACCGCGCCGCCAGATGTTTTCGAGGCTCGGCACGCAGATGCGGATGACGCCGCCCGGCTTCAGCACGCGCCGGGCCTCAGTGAAGAAGCGCAGCGCAGCGTGATAATCGACATGCTCGACGACATGCTCGGCATAGATGAAATCGGCATGGTCATCCGCGAACGGCAGCCGCTTCTCGATGTCGATCTCGGCGTCGAAGTTCTGCCAGCCGTCCAGCCTGTTGGTGCCACAGCCGAAGTTGAGCTTGATCGCGTCCTCGACCGGCCTTGCCGCCGGCTCCTGCGGCACGGTAGAGGCCACGAAGGCATCGAACGCTTCGGGCGGGCAATGCGTGATCCAGTCGAACTCGGCGGCATTCTCGGCTGTGATCTGGCCCTTGTCGCCGCGCTCGGCGCGCAGCAGCACCATCATCTGCAGATCGTCACCGATCAGGTCAAAGATCACCTTTTCCGGTGTCGGCTTCGCTGCGCGGTTCCACCAGTCATATTTTTCGATGAACTTCGATTGCCAGAGATAGTCGACGCTGAAGAACATCAGGCCGGTTTCAGCCCATTTGGTTTCCTGCCATTTGGTGCCTCGCACCGGGACCGACGCCGCCTTAAAACCGCTCGCCGCCATCTGGCGGAGGATCGGCATCACCGGCCGCTTGAGCAGGCTGTCGCCTTCGATGTGGACGACGTAGTCATATTGGCCGTCGATCGCCATTTCGAGGCCCTTGCAGAAGGCCCTGCCCCAACCATCTTTCCCGCCGCGCGCCAGGTGGCCGATATTGTCGGGGAAACGGTAGACATGGGCCTCGACCGGCCAGCCGTCCAGCACCGGCGAGGCGCTGTCGACGAGCAGGAGATCGACCGACCAGTCATTCACTGCTCGGTGCAGGCTCTGCCACTGGCCGACTAGGCGCGCCTTCTCCGGACTGTCCACAAAGGTGGTGCCGAACACCAGCACGCGCGGCTGCTTGCCGTGCAGCGTCGCGAAGGCTTGCACCTTGGGCAGCGCGTCGGCCAGGTCGATGTCCTTGTTGCATTTGTGATGGCGGTCGAAGCACTCGCACGGCTTGACCGGCTCGATCGGCAGCGTCGGCGCCAGATGCGCACCGACTGCGTTGGTGAAGCGAAAGCTTTCGTTGCCGCCATAAACGACGATGTTCGGCGTCCCCACCGCCTGCGCCAGGATCGGCGTGAAACCGGCATTGCCGAAGACAAGCGATGCCTCGGCAAACAGCCCGACAAGCGTCTCGAAATCGGCCTCGCCACGGTGCAGTTTCAGGTCGGCCGGCTGTTCCTCGCCGACGATCTCTTCGCCCTTCTGGTTCAGGTTGCAGACCGACACCGTAAAGAAGCGGTCCTTGATCGAACTGTAGATCGCGGCGTAGGCGGCAGGATCCGGCGAGCGCGACGGGCACAGCCAGACGCCGTTGACCATGATCGGCCGGTAGATCATGACGGGCTTGCCGCCGGTATCTCCGATCAGCGCCCTTGCATCCGCCCGCCATTCCGGCTTGACCGGCAGGCTGAAATCCGGCCGCTCGGGAACCTTCAGCCCGACCGAACCGAACATGGCGGCGAGCAGATTGCCATGCCGTTTCGTTGCCGCGTGATCGTAGCCGATTTTCCTGTCGTGTTGGCGGCTCGGCTTGCGGGCGTCGGCTGAATTGCCCCGGTCGTTGATCCGGGGATCAAGCTTCCCGGCGACCAGTGTAACCCTAAGTCCTTCGGCCTCCAGGTCATGATACATCGACGTGTAATAGGTCTGCAGTTCGACGGCGTGCGTCTTCATCAGTTCGCGCAACACCGCGCGCTGATGCAGGCAGTCGCCCATGCCATACATCGAGAGCAGGACAAGATGAGGCTTTGGCGGCACGTGCGGTCCTTTCGGCGGCAGCGCGAGCGCTTCCGGCAGCGACATCCTGGGCCAGCAGGTGACGTGACTGACCGGAGAACAGTTGATCACTTCGACACCGAGTGCTGCGATCGACGGCGCCAGGCCTTCCAATTCCCGGCGATGACGATCGAAGCTGCCCTTCCTGACCGGGTCGGGATAATTCGCGCCATGGTGGTGGCGACGTCCGCCCGGACCGAAGCAACCATCGACGCCGAGCAGGACGACGCGGCCTGCGCCGCGCAGGGTCGCGATGTTGATGGCTCCGGAAACCGACGTCGCGGAAATCCTGATGCGGCCGGGACTGGCGGAAATCCCGCCTGCATCGACCTTGACCAGCCGATTGACCGCTGCCGGGCCGCCAAGCGCGTTGGTGGTGAAGATCTCGCCGGCGAAAGCCGGTTCCCTCACCCCGACACGCGTCCACCAGTCGGAATCGGCGTAGAACAGCGCGTCCGCGTCCGGGTATGAGAGATGCGCCGAGTTGATGGCGATGACCCGCCGCCCTTTCAGCAGCGACAGATCGAGGTCGAGCACGGACGGCCCGCCCGCGAGCACGAAGACGGTTTCGCCTTCCCAATCGCGGACGAGATGCGCCATGGTCTTGCTAGGTAACCAGGCTGTCAGATCGTGAAGGCGGCCGACAGCCGGACTTTGCCGGTCGCGGACGGATTTGCCGCCGCCTCGACGGCGACGCCGATCAGCTTGTTCGACGACGCCGTAGTCGTCGCATTGCCGGCGGTCGCGTCCCAATAGATGCGCTGGCCGAACGTCCAGGCCTGCGCCGAGACCTTTTCGAGATCATAGACGCCGATCAGGCCGAGTTCGCCGCTGTCGCCGACAGCGATGTCGCCCTGCGCGACGCCGAACAGCGAACCAGCGACGACACCGTCGCCCGAGGCAACATCGACGGCGCCGGTCACGTCTGCGTTGGTCCAGGAAATCGTGTTTCCCGGCTGGATATAGTTCTTGGCCATTGCAGGCCTCCTTTGTGAAATCGAGGAAGGGGGAACGGGCGGCGGCGCCGCCCGTCAGGCATCAGGACCGATCAGGCGCCGGTCGAGCGGTAGAGGCCGCGGAAGTCGAGCGGCTTGACGCCCGCATCAAGGCGAACCTTGAATTCGACGCCGTCGACGTTCCATCCGTCCTTCTGCTCGAGCGTCGGTTGGCTGACGCCGTTGAGATAGGCGACCTCGATCGTGTCGGTCGTGTTCGGGTTGGCGGCCAGATACCACTTGATCGCCGAATCCGTGGACAGGCGCGCGTCCGAGATGACCTCGGCCAGACCGCGAACGATGTTCGGATCGGTGGTCGTGCCGGGGGCATATTGCGATGCCATCAAGGCCGCGGCGGTGCCGGCGATCTCGACCGGCGTAAGGAAGTACGCCGGTCGGATGTTCAGGCCGCCTTCGGCAAGATCGTCCGGGTCCTTCTGCAGTGCCATCTTGGCGCGCGCCGCATCGAGCG
>NZ_AYWR01000052.1:0-7438 GCF_000502935.1 Mesorhizobium sp. LNHC221B00
TTCGCCGACGTCGCCGAGGACCTTCCCCGCTTCATTGATGAGGTTTACAACCCCCGCCGATTGCACTCAGCGCTCGGCTATCTCAGCCCGCAACAGTTCGAGGACCAACACGCCCGGCACATGGTCAAAACTGCGGCTTAATCCTGTCCGGCCCGAGGGGCGCACTCCAGTATCCGGTTCAAAGTGTTACCTATCTATCGGCTGGACAGAAGCTCACGGCCTTCTGAACCCTGTCGGACCGCCATAGAGATAGCCGATGCGGGCGATGGCATCCTTCAGCCCTTCGCGCGAGACCAGCATGGTGTGGCCATTGGCGTGGATCATGGTCTCGGCATCGGTCATGACGGCGACATGGCCTTTCCAGAAGACGAGGTCGCCGCGCCGCAATCCTGAGAAATCAGCGCCCGGATCGAGCGGCTCGCCGATGCTTGCCGCCTGCATGTCGGAATCGCGCAGCACGTTTTTGCCGGCCATGCGCATCGCCAGTTGCACGAGGCCCGAGCAATCGATGCCGAAGCCGGAAACACCGCCCCAGAGATAGGGCGTGCCGAGAAACATCTCGGCCACCGAAACATAGTCGCTCGCCTTCTCACCGATCGGCCGGAGGTGACCTGATATGACGGCCTCGCCGGAAGGAAGGACAGCATAGTGCGTGCCCCGCGTCTCGGCGGCACCTGCCACGGTTATCGTGGATCCCATCGACAGCTGCCCGGCGATCGGGAAACGCAGGTCCGGACCAGGGTAGAGGAAGGTGCGCGGTACCGAGACGATATGGGTGGGCGCGCGATCGCTTCCGCCCAGCATCATGTCGGCGACATAGCCGACATAGCCGTCGCGCTCGGCCTGGACCCAGGCCCAGCCTTCCCTGTCCTCGAAGACGAGGACATCATCGCCGAACAGGAGCTGCGTGTTGATGCCGGCATCCGGACGCGGCGCCTTGCGCAGATCGGCAACGGAGGCGGTGATCCGGGCCGGCCGGCCGGCGACAAAGCGGTCGGCGGTAACCTCTCCTTTCAATCTTGCATCGGCAAGGTCGGAACGAAAGGCGTGAAGGCGGGCATCCCTGGCAGTCAAATCAGCAACTCGGTCAAGGTTGGTTGGTTAGATCGGCAGTTCGTGAGCTTTAGCGATGATACCATCGCCGAAGCGCTCGACAAAGAGCGCGCCCTCGACCGTACGCTTGATCAGCACATTGCGCTTGTCGAGCTCGTCGCGGTGGCGCGACACCAGCTTCAGCGCGCCCATCGTGTCGAGCGCGCGGGTGATGACCGGCTTGGTGACGTTGAGGCGGGCGGCGAGCCCGCGCACCGTGTGCGGCGGCGGATCGAGATAGATGGTGAACAGGATCGCCGTCTGGCGCATGGTCAGGTCAGGCGCGTCGGCGCGCACCTGCGACAGCATCACTTGCTGCCACAGTCGCAAGGCCTGGCTCGGGCGCAGCGCAATCGACATCCGTCCAGCATGACGGCAAATTGTTTCGGTTCCGTTTCAGTCTCAACCTTGATCGTGGTTAGCCGAAGCGTTTCGAGATGATCCGCTCCAACGCGCGGATGCCCTGCGCCTCGCCGCCGGCGGGGCCGTGCGGACGGTCGGCGGGGCTCCAGGCGAAGATGTCGAAATGCGCCCAGCTCGCCGTCCTTTCGACAAAGCGCTTGAGGAACAGCGCCGCCGTGATCGAGCCAGCGAAACCGTCCGTGGTGACATTGTTGATGTCGGCGATCTTCGACGACAGTTTCGCCTCGTAGGGCTGCCACAGCGGCATGCGCCACAGCGGATCCTCGACCGCGGCGGAAGCCGCCGCCAGGTCTGATGCCAGTACCTCGTCACCGGTGTAGAACGGCGGCAGATCAGGGCCGAGCGCGACGCGGGCAGCTCCGGTCAACGTTGCCATGTCGATCAGCAGCTGAGGCTCCTCGTCATCGGCCAGCGCCAGTGCGTCCCCCAGCACGAGCCTCCCTTCAGCGTCCGTATTGCCGATCTCGACCGAGATGCCCTTGCGGCTCGCCAGCACATCGCCAGGCCGGAAGGCGTTGCCGGCGATGGAATTCTCGACCGCGGGGATCAGCACGCGCAGCCGCACGTTCAGCCGGGCGGCCATGATCATCGAGGCCAGGCCAAGCACATTGGCCGCACCGCCCATGTCCTTCTTCATCAGCAGCATGCCGGACGAGGGCTTTATGTCGAGACCGCCGGTGTCGAAACAGACGCCCTTGCCGACCAGCGTCACCTTCGGCGCGTCTTGCCGTCCCCATGTCATGTCGATCAGGCGCGGCGCGCCGACGGATGCGCGGCCGACGGCGTGGATCATCGGGAAATTCCGCACAAGCAGGTCGTCGCCCTTGATGACCGAGACTTCGGCCTTGTGGACCTCGGCCAGGGTGCGCACCGCCGCCTCCAGATCGTCCGGCCCCATGTCGCTGGTCGGCGTGTTGACCAGGTCGCGTGTCAGGAAGACACCATCGGCGATGCGGCGAACGCGCGCTGCATCGGCACCGGCCGGCAGGTCGAAGCGCAGCGTTTTGCCCGGCTTCTTGCCATAACGGGTAAAGACATAGCCGCCGAGCACCAACGCGATCGCCGCAAGCTGCGGATCGGCCGGCCCCGAGGCGAAATGCCAGTCGCCTTCGGGCAGAGCTTTCGCCAGCGCGCCGAGCGCGAGCGCGCCATCGCCGTCGCCGAGACCGAACAAGGCACCGGCGAGCGCGCCATTTTCGCCGGGCACGGCCAGCGTCCTGCCCGCCTCCCCGGAAAAGCCGTTGACCCTGGCCCAGGCTACCATGGACGGCGCAAGGCCCGCGGCTTCCAGGCCATCCCTGGCGACCAGATGGACCGGCAGCGCACCCTGCAACTTCTTCTCGACGAGTTCGACAGGCATCCGATGTTCTCCTGCCGACCCTGGCGAGTCGGCGTTTCTTAACCATCCGTTAGGGTTAACAGAATATTTCTGCGGGAGGAAAGATGGCCACGCAATGGCCGCGTATGAATGGAGGCCCAGGGCCGATGCCGACCAACCGCACCATCGACGTCAGGGGAAAACGGCTGATCACCACGGCCCTCATGCTGGCGCTCGCCGCGGGTGTCGCCGGCTGTGGAACCAGCAATCTCACCACCGGCTCGATCGGCCGCACCACCAGCGGCAAACCGCTGGAGACCATGTCGGCGGGCGAACTCCACAATGCCACCGCTTCCCTTGGCCAGTCCTACTCCAGGAACCCCAACGACAAGCGAATCGCCACCAATTTCGCGGCGGCGCTGCAGATGGACGGCGATGCCGACCAGTCGCTTGCCGTGATGCGCAAGCTGGCGATCGCCTACCCCAAGGATCGCGACGTGCTCGCCTCGTATGGCAAGGCGCTGGCCGCCAATGGCCAGTTCGAAGCGGCGCTCGACGCCGTGCAGCGCGCGCAGACGCCGGAATATCCCGACTGGAGGCTGGTGTCGGCGGAAGCGGCCATCCTCGATCAACTCGGCCAAAAGGACCAGGCGCGCCAGGACTATCGCAAGGCGCTCGAACTCAAGCCGAACGAGCCTTCGGTTCTCTCCAATCTCGGCATGTCCTATGTGCTGGCAGGCGATCTGCGCACCGCCGAGACCTACATGCGTTCGGCCGCACAGCAACCCACCGCCGACAGCCGCGTGCGTCAGAACCTCGCGCTCGTCGTCGGCCTGCAAGGCCGCTTCGATGAAGCCGAGAAGATTGCCTCGCAGGAACTCTCGCCCGAGCAGGCGCAGGCCAATGTCGCCTATCTCAGGCACATGCTGGCGCAGCAGAATGCCTGGAGCCAGCTCAAGGACCAGGACAAGGACAAGTCGAAGTCCGCGACCAACTGAAGCGCACCGCGCCGAAAGCGGATTCAGCCGGCGCGCTCAACTCACGATTTCATGCATGCGGACTTTCGGGCGACATGCGTCAGGCGAAAATCCGTTGCGACCATGAATGAAAAGCCGCGCTTGGGTTCAGCGCGGCTTTTTTCAGATGTCATGCAGGGATGTGCCGCCGTTACTGGGCAGTCGATGACGCATGATCGCTGCCGAAGATGCCGCGCTGGCTGACCTGAATGCCGGCGGGACCCAGAATGATGGCGAAAAGCACCGGCAGGAAGAACAGGATCATCGGCACGGTGAGCTTTGGCGGCAGGGCTGCCGCCTTTTTCTCGGCGGCGTTCATGCGCTGGTCGCGGCTTTCGGCTGCAAGCACGCGCAACGCATGCGCCACCGGCGTGCCGTAACGCTCGGCCTGGACGAGTGCCTGCGACACCGACCTGACCGATTCCAGGCCGGTGCGGCTGGCCAGATTCTCGTAAGCCTGCTTGCGTTCCTGCAGATAGGAAAGCTCGGCGTTGGTCAGGATGAACTCTTCAGCCAGTGCCACCGATTGCGCGCCGATCTCGTCGGCGACCTTGCGCAGCGCGGCTTCGACCGACATGCCCGACTCCACGCAGATCAGCATCAGGTCGAGTGCATCCGGCCACGCCATCTGGATCGATTGCTTGCGCTTGGTGGCGCGGTTGTTGACATAGACGACCGGCGCGTAGAAGCCGGCATAGGCAACGAGGATGCAAACGAACAGCCGGATGACCAGTGGCTTGTCGGGCAATCCTCCGAGCACGAATATGTAGACCAGGGCCAACGCCAAGCCGACGAAAGGCAGCACGAGACGGAAGAACAGAAACCGCGTCAGCGGGTTCTGGCCGCGAAAGCCGGCAACCTTGAGCTTCTGCAAGGTGCTTTCGTCGGCAAGGGCGCGACGCAGGTCGAGCCGGTCGACAATGTTGCGCATGCCGACCGACTGTTCTTCGCGCAAGCCCTTGCGCCGGCGATCGGCCTCGGTTGCCAGCCGCGCGCGCTGCTTGGCGCGAAGCTCATCGCGCTCCAGCGCGACCGATTTCATGCGCGACTTGAGCTGGTTTCCGCTGAACGCCGGCAGCAGTGTAAAGACGGTCGCGAACACCGCGATGGCGACGAGCAGCGCGATCAGGAGGCTCGGATCGGTCAGTGATTTGATGACTTGATCGGTCATGTCGCGATCCTAGACCTCGAAGTTCATCATCTTGCGCATCACCAGGATGCCGATTGACATCCAGACTGCCGAACAGCCGAGGATGAGATTTCCAACGCTGGTGTTGAACAGCGGCATCAGGTAGGTCGGGCTCGACAGGTAGACAAGAAACGCGACGATGAAAGGCAGCGCGCCGATGATGGCGGCCGACGCCTTTGCCTCCATCGACAGCGCCTGGACCTTGGCCTTCATTTTCTTGCGATCACGAAGTACCCGCGAAAGATTGCCCAGCGCCTCGGAGAGATTGCCACCGGCCTGCGACTGGATCTGGATGACGATGCCGAAGAAGCTCGCCTCGGTGCATGGCATGGTTTCGGGCATGCGCAAGGTCGCGTCGGGGATCGACAGGCCCATCTGCTGCGAATCGACGATGCGGCGAAACTCGGTCTTCACCGGCTCGGGGGCTTCGTTGGCGATCAGTCGCACGGCATCGTTCAGCGGCAGGCCGGACTTGACGGCGCGCACGATGATGTCGAGCGCGTTTGGAAATTCGTTGAGGAACGCCTTGACGCGCCGGCTGCGGCGAAATGAAACGAACCAGCGCGGCAGGCCGAGCGCTCCGGCCAGCAGCACGCCGGGCAAGACGATCAGCGGCGCCCCGGCCACGAACGCGATCACTGTCAGCGCGATGCCGCATATGGCGGAATAGATATAGAAACGCTCGATCGGAACCTTCATCCCAGCCTGGCGAAGCTGTGCCTTCAGCGGCGGCTTCTTGATGGCGCTGTCCTTGGATTTCTGCTTCTCGTCGAGCTCCTTGAGCGAATCCTGGACCGATTTGCGGCGCTTGGCCGCGTCCGTCGCACGGTCGCGCGTGGCCTTGACGACGGAACGGTCCGTCTCCGCGGCCTTGATCGTTTCAAGCCGCTTGCCGGTCTGTCTCTCATTGCTGATCTGGTTGAACAGAAATGCATAGGCGACCGCGCCGGCGCTGAAGCCGGCGAGCACGACAAACGCCAATACGGTGCCGTCAATTCCAAACATCGGCCAGAACCTTCACGCCTGCGGGTACGTCAGTCAGCGCGTTTCTCCATAGCCTCGAGCGCTATGGCGAGGCGCTGCTCCTCGCCGTAATAACGGGCCCGTTCCCAGAAATGCGGACGGCCGATGCCGGTCGACACGTGCTCTCCCAGCAGCCTGCCGTTGGCGTCCTCGCCCTTGATGTTGTAGAGGACGATATCCTGCGTGATGACGACGTCGCCTTCCATCCCGATCACCTCGGTGATGTGGGTGATGCGACGCGAACCGTCGCGCAGGCGGGCCGCCTGGATAATCACGTCGATGGAGCCGACGACGATTTCGCGCACGGTTTTCTGCGGCAGCGAGTAACCGCCCATGGCGATCATGGATTCGATACGGTTCAGGCATTCGCGCGGGCTGTTCGAGTGGATCGTTCCCATCGAGCCGTCGTGGCCGGTGTTCATCGCCTGCAGAAGGTCGAACACCTCGGGTCCGCGCACTTCGCCGACGATGATGCGCTCGGGCCGCATGCGCAGGCAGTTCTTGACCAGATCGCGCATCGTCACCTCGCCTTCGCCTTCGAGGTTGGGCGGACGGGTTTCCAGGCGCACGACATGCGGCTGCTGCAGTTGCAGTTCGGCCGAATCCTCGCAAGTGATGACGCGCTCCTCGCGGTCGATGTAGTTGGTCAGGCAGTTGAGCAGTGTGGTCTTGCCGGAGCCGGTGCCCCCCGAGATGACGATGTTGCAGCGAACACGGCTGATGATCTTGAGGACTTCGGCTCCCTGTGGCGAGATGGCGCCGAACTTGACCAGCTGATCGAGCGTCAGCTTGTCCTTCTTGAACTTGCGGATGGTGAGTGCGGTGCCATCGATGGCGAGCGGCGGCGCGATGACGTTGACGCGGGAGCCGTCGGGAAGGCGGGCGTCGCAGATCGGGCTGGATTCATCGACACGGCGGCCGACCTGGCTGACGATGCGCTGGCAGATGTTGAGAAGCTGCTGGTTGTCGCGGAAGCGGATCGGGGTCTGTTCGACCTTGCCGTTGACTTCGATGTAGACGTTCTTGGAGCCGTTGACCATGATATCGGCGATGTCGTCGCGGGCAAGCAATGGCTCGAGCGGCCCATAGCCGAGCACGTCGTTGCAGATGTCCTCGAGCAATTCTTCCTGCTCGGCGATCGACATCGCGAAATTCTTGATCGCGATGATGTCGTTGACGATGTCGCGGATTTCCTCGCGCGCGCTTTCGGGGTCGAGCTTGGCGAGCTGCGACAGGTCGATCGTGTCGATGAGCGCCGAGAACACCTGGCTCTTGGTGTCGTAATAGGTTTCGCTCTTTTCGCGGCCACGCTTCGGCTCCGGCGCGACCGGGGGCGCCTCGACCACGCGGCGAGCCGGCGGTGCGACAGGTGCGCTC
>NZ_AYWR01000053.1:0-17509 GCF_000502935.1 Mesorhizobium sp. LNHC221B00
GTGCAGCAGAACGCCCTGGATGTAGTGGCGGGTTTCATCCATCGCCTTCTCGCAGGTGCGCAGCAGATCGATCAATTCGTTGGCGCGCAGCGAAAACGACCAGTCCTTCGCCTCGGCGCCGATCAGAAAGAAATCGGCACCGGGCAGCACCGGCATGGTCAGCCGGCCCTTGCCGCAGCGGGCGACGACGGTCTTCATGTCGGCATCGAAGTCGAGCGTGCCGGCATCGTCGCCGCTGCCATCACGGGCGATGAAGAATTCCAGCACGGCGCGCGGGATGGCGGCGATGGTCGCTGCGCCCTCGCAGGCAATGGTGGCGCAGGCTTCGATGTCCAGGTCCGACATGGTCAAGGTCAGTTTCTTCTTGCCGACCTCCAGCCTGGCATGGTCGAGGATCTCGATGTTGCGCGAGCCGCCGGGAATGTTGCGGATGGCTTTGGCGGCTTCGGCGAAGGCGGCGACGGAAAATTTTATGGTTGTCATAGCGCCAACGTCCCCTGACCACGGATGCCTGCCAGCATCTTTTCGGCGGCCGGCGAGAGGAATTGGTGACCGGGGAAAGCATCGCGCAGCATTTCCATGGCGTCGTCGACGCGGCCGGCCGCGATGGCTTCCTGCAATCGGTCGGCGATATCGGCGCGGCCGGTCAAAAGTTCTCTGTTCTCTTCGGAAAGAGCTTCGTTCGCTTCCTCAAGCTTGGTGAAGTCCTCGATATCGGCGACCTCGTCCTCGGCGATCGCCGCCGCGATGAGGTCTTCATAAATCTTCGGCCAATGCGCCGAGCTGCGGATTGCCTCATTCGCTTCGTCGCGCGACAGACTGTCCATATCCCTAGTGATCCGGCTAGAGATCACGTCGATGTCGTCG
Organism: Mesorhizobium sp. LNHC221B00; assembly: GCF_000502935.1. Lineage (NCBI taxonomy): Bacteria > Pseudomonadati > Pseudomonadota > Alphaproteobacteria > Hyphomicrobiales > Phyllobacteriaceae > Mesorhizobium > Mesorhizobium sp. LNHC221B00. Next base: position 868 of record NZ_AYWR01000053.1, read on the forward strand.
ATCGTCAGATCGTCCATCAAACCCTCCTGGCGTTGGGGCAAAGGCGCGCCAGCCGGTCGCGGTATTCGTCCGCAGCCCTAGCTACCGGCCATGCCGTCAGCCGGCCGCGCATCTGGATCGGCTTGGCGGCGTCGATGGACTTGCCCCAGCTTTTCGGCGCCGGCATCAAAAGCTGCCGCTGCTCGGTCGCCAGCATGCGCAGGTCGAAATCGGCGATCACCGCGCGATAGGTCCTGGCCGGCGGCGGCATGCCGGCGGCGCGCCAGATCACCATGTCGAGCCGAGCCTTGGCGGTGGCGATCAGGGTTTCGACCATGCTGTTGGCCGCGCCGCCAAACAGTTCGTTGGCGATCGTCGATAGCCACTTCGCAACCGGCGTGGTCATGTCGCCGAAGACGAATTCATGCGCGTCGTGCAACAGGAAATAGGCCGCGACGTTGGCATCGCGGGTTTNGTCATGTCGCCGAAGACGAATTCATGCGCGTCGTGCAACAGGAAATAGGCCGCGACGTTGGCATCGCGGGTTTCTTCCAGCGCGGCATCGGCGCCGACGACGCAGTGCTGCGCCACCGAATAGGGGTTGCCCGGCACGGCGCCGCCGAAGCGGCAGATGCGCGCCAGGCCCTCGGCGACGTCGCCGAACAGGTCGATGTCGAGCGCGGTGAAGGCGGTCATCGGGAAGGCGCGGCCGGAGATCGTCTGCTTCCAGGTGGAATGGTCGGCCACGTTCATGCGTGCTCTCCGCGCTGTACGCTCGCCTTCTGTTCGGCGGCGATGGCGTAAATGACGCGGTTGGCCTCGCGCTCGAGCAGCGGCAGGCGGCGCAGGAATGTCTTGAGCGCGACCAGCGCGCGTTCGGACTGTGACCACCAGGGATCAAGCTTGAATGCGGCACGGGCCTGACAATAGCGCTGCCACTCGATGCGGGCGATGTCCTGGCTGGGACCGTCAAGACCGCCGGTGACCGGCATCAGGTGCACGGCCGAGGCAAGCGCCTTTTCGATGATCTGTTGCATGCGGTCGCCGCTGGGCGCCAGTTCGCGCACGAAGGTTTCGGCGAGGATCAGTTTGGCTTCCGGCAGATGCGCGATGATCTCGCCGACGGAAAAGCCGAGCACCGACAGATCGCTTTCGGTGGCGCCGTTGCCGCAGCCGGCGATCTCGGCCAGCGCTCCGGCGAGTTCGACGGCGCGGGGATCGCGGATGCGCATAGCCTCCGGATGCTCGGCGCGGCGGGCGTCGGAAAAACGCTGACCGGGTCTGGTGGATGGTGCGGCGGTGCCGACATGAAACGTATCCATCATGCGGCCTCGCTGTTCAAACGGGCGATGGCTGCACGCAGTTCGTCGTCAGAAAGGTCGTCGCGCCAGTTGGCGTTGGCGCCGTGGCCGACATCGAAGCCGCAGCCCTCGAGTTCGGAGATCAGTTCCTGACGCAGGGTCAGCGGATCGAAAGGACCAGGCGATTGCATGTGGGGCCGCTCCATCAAGTTGAATGGTTGCGGATAATATGCGCAAACGGATAACAGTCAACAAAGAAAAATGCGCAAACGGATAAAACTTTTGCGTGGCCGGATTGCGTTTTACCGCCTGTGGCCGTGCGGCATGCCTATCGCTGGCCCTTGTCGAGGATAGAAATCGCCTCGACAAGCAGCTTGAGCGCTTTGCGGCGGTCGGCATCGTCGGTCGAGAAAGATCGCTCCAGTCTCGTGACGATCTCGGCATTCATGCTGTGCCCGCCTTCGGCTGCAGTGACCTTGAGCAGTCGCACCAGGTCAGGCGATAGACGAATGTGGACGGTGGGGCGGGGTTGTTTCGGCATTGCCCGACTTATGGCCGAAAACCGCGCAGCCGGAAATCGGTCCACCAGTGCTACAAATGCCCCATACATGCTATATGTTGTCCCCGCTATCCACAGGGACATTATTACAGGTTGATATATCCTGTTAACTCTAGACATAAGGTTGTAATCGTACAGTCGTACCAAAATGGCACGCCTTCTAAGTATTGGCGGTGTTGACAAGGGGGAAGGAAATTGTTCCTAATTGCGTCGGTCGCGGCTCGGGAAGTCAGAAATGATCCACTACATGCCACGTGACAAAACGCGTGGCGAAGAGGCACTGGAAAAGTTGCGAGCTATCGCAATGGGCGTATGGCCGTTTGATCCGGCCGTCCGCATCGAGCGCGATGCCGCGTCAATCGCTAACGCGATGGCGATGATTCACGGCGGGGAGTGGCGGGTTGAGATCGATCATCAGCACCAGATGGTGCTGATCCGACCGAACTGACCTTCAGGGCGTTCGATATCACGCCAAAGGCAATCTCTATGTCTTTTGCCGTGAGGCCTTCTATCCGCTGCAGCACCGCCAGGATTTCCGGTTCGCCGCGGATCGGCCTGTCGCCAGCTGTTTTGCTGTTTTCCACAACCCTCTCATAGAGTTCGTTGATGCGGTCGCGCCGATCGCCGCGCGGCTCCGATCCGGCGAGCCAGCGATTGACTGTCGACTGACCGACATCGAGCATCTCGGCCAGCTGCTGCTGGCGCCACTGCGTCTCCGCCATGATGGCGCGGATCTTGTCGTCCATCTTCATGCGCCGGACGCTAGTCCCCATCGCGGATAAAGAAAAATCCGCTTGCGCATAATTTTCCGCTTGCGAACTATCCGTTTGCGCATAATATGCGTCGCTATGAGTGCTATCCGACATATTCGCTGCCATGTGTTTGGGGTGACCCAGGCCGAGCTCGCAGCTCTGGCCGGCGTGACCCAGGGAACCGTGTCGCGCTGGGAGGCTGGCGTTGCGCCGTCACTCGACGACATGCGGGCGATCCGCGAAGCCGCCCTCGCGCGCAAGATCGACTGGAACGATGGCTGGTTTTTCGAGGTGCCGCTCGCGGCTGAAGCGGTCGGTGAGCCGCAGCGGGCCGCCGCCGGCAACTCTGATGATTTCGACGCCGCCAAGCCCCTCGACGGTGTCGCGGCCGGTCCCGTTAGACCCAATGCCTCCCAGGCCGGGACCGGCCAAACCTCTAATGCGATCCATGAAACGGCGGACCAATGAACGGGGCATGCGAACCTCCTTGAATTAGACATCGCTAAATTAATGACGACCACTGCCTTCCCGCCACGGGAAACACCGCCGGGATTTCCCGGTGGGGGAAAAAACAAAGCCTTGCGAGGGGGACTATCGATGGAGATGACCATGCCTACTGCCTGGTTTTATCGGTTGAAGGCGGCACAGCGCGACCTGATCGAGCGTTGCGGCGGCATCATCCGCGCCGGCGAAAAGTGCTCGGCCTCGAAAACCGAGGTCGGCCGCTGGAACAATGACGGCTATCCCGACCTGATGCCGCTTTCGGCGGTGATACAGCTCGAGGCCGACTGCTCGATGCCGCTGGTGACGGCGGTGATGGCCGAGCTCAATGGCAGGCGCCTCGCTGACACGGTCGATGCCGGCGAACTCGCCAACGCATCGATGATGGCAAGCCACGCCGAGGTGGTGGTGCAGGCCGGCGAGCTGATGGCCAAGGGCGCGCTGGCCTTCGCCGACGGCAGGCTGACGCCCGCCGAGGCCGCCGGCATCGATCGCCAGTGCTCGGTGCTGGAGCGCGCCGTTTCCGAACTGCGGCTCGCCGCCGCAAGCGCGCGCGTCGGCGGCTTGAGCGTTGTCGGAGGCGCGAAGTAGATGACGCGCCTCGATTATGTGTCGAAGGGCGCGCAACTGTCGCGTTGCGGCACGTATCGCTATCGGCTGTGGCGCGAATGGCGCCTGCATCCCGAGCCGGCGCAATGGTCGATGTGGACTGACGATCGTGGCAAGCCCGTTCTTGACGGTGCCGGCGCGCAGCTGGGCGATCCGAAGGCGTGCGTGTTCATCATGCTCAACCCGTCGACCGCCGATGCGAATGATGACGATCCTACCATTCGTCGCTGCGTCGGCTTTGCCCGCGCATGGGGCTATGACCGCATGGAAGTCCTCAACCTGTTTGCCTATCGCGCCACCGATCCGCGCGCGCTGCTGTCGCTCAATCACAATGACGATCCGGTCGGTGAGGGCAATCAAGGCGCCTTCGACCACGTCATGACCAGGGATTATCCGGTCGGCAAGATCATCTGCGCGTGGGGCGCCCACGGCGGTCATCTTGGCCAGGATGAGACGGCGCTCGGATGGATCGGCGACCGCGAGCGGTTCGCGCTCGGCATGACCAAGGACGGCCATCCCAAGCATCCGCTTTATCTGCCAGCCAAAGCCGAACCGGTGAGGTTCCGCCCATGATCCCGGCCGACATCGTAGCGCGCGCCAGGGACCGGTCGATCGTCGACGTGGCCCTGGCGCTGGGCGCTGCCGACGCGGTCAAGATCGACGAGCGCGGCGTGCCGTGCCCGTTCTGCGGCGGGCGCGACCGGTTTTCGATCGACAAGGCCAAGAACGTCTTCCTGTGCCGCACCTCGGGTGCCGGTGGCGATCCGATCGCGCTGGTGCAGCATGTGCATGAATGCAGCTTTGCCGACGCGATCGAGCACCTGACCGGCGAAAAGCCGCTGGCGACCGGCAAACGCGCGCCGGCGCGCAATGACGACGAGAAGAACGAATGGCGCGAAAAGGCCCGGCTGCGCGCGTGGAAGATCTGGCGCAACGGCGCGCCGATCGAGCCGGAACGCGGCGGCCATTGGGTGCGCGACTATCTTGCGCTGCGCGCCATCCCTTTCCCCTCATGGCGCATCAAGGCGCTGCGTGAGGTGTCGAGCCTGGCCTATTGGCACCGCGCCAAGGCGGGTGACGAGTTCAAGGTGATCCATAGCGGGCCGGCGATGCTGGCCGCGATCACCGGGCCGGATGGCCATTTCATCGGCGTGCATCGCACCTGGCTGGACCTGTCGCGGCCGAACGGCAAGGCGGCGATTGCCGATCCCGCCGGCGATGACACGCTGGACGCCAAGAAGGTCGAGGGGTCGCAAAAGGGCGGCAAAATCGTGCTGCGCGACGGGGCTGACGCGCTCCGATTGGCGCTAGGCGAGGGCATCGAGACGGTGCTGTCCTGGGCCGAGATGCAGGCCAGCGCGCATGCCGGTTATCTCGCAAAGCCGGCGCTCTGGGTCGGCATCAACATCGGCAACATCGCCGGCAAGGCGGCCGAGATGATCCCGCATCCGTCGCTGATGCTGACCGACCGGATCGGCCGCCAGCGGCGCCAGAAGGTCGGCGGCCATGAGCCCGACCTGTCCGACACGGACTGCCTGCAGATCCCGGCCGACGATTTCGAAAAGCTGATCCTGCTCGGCGACAGCGACAGCGACCGCTTCACCACGCAGGCGGCGATGCTGCGCGCCCGCAACCGGTTCGAACTGACCGGCCACGATGCGGCGATCGACTGGGCGCCGGACGGGCAGGATTTCAACGATGTGTTGAAATCCCTTGCCTCACGCGCCGCATCGCCGCCTGCGGCGGCTGGCGCTCCGGCGGGGCGCGCCATCGGGCGCGACGCCCGGTCGGGCTTGCGGCCTGTGGCCGGGGAGGCGGCGTGATGGCGGTGTCGCTTTCGTCTCCCGAGCCGGCCGGCCTGCTCTACCGCTTTTCGGTCAAGTGCGACCGCGACATGAACGCGGCGATCGAAAAGGCGGCGAAGGCTTCCGGCATGAGCGCCACCGGCTACGTGCAGAAGCATTTCGAAGGCATTCTAACGGCGGCAAGGATGCCGATCGACCAGCCGCCACCGATGGCTGTCGATCCCACGCGCGATTTCGATGTGGCCACAAGCATCGGCATCACGGTGACGGCCCTGCGCCTGTACCGAGCGATGGACCACGCCAAGGACGGCAACGGCAATGTGCAGATGTCGATGCTGGCGCTGGCCGATGCGGCCGGCGTGGCGCCGGCCTCGGTCAAGACATTCCAGCACAAGCTGATGCGGCGCGGGCTGATCAAGGAAGTCAGGCCGGCAAGCCATCGGACGCCGGCGATCTACCACGTCTTTTCCATAGGGGATCAACGATGAGCGAGTGGACACAGGCCGAGATCGACACGCTGCGCAGGCTGACCGGCGAAGGCTTTTCCGCCAGCCAGATCGGCATCAAGATGGGTCGCGGCCGCAATTCCGTGATCGGCAAGATCCACCGTCTGCATGGCGATGGCGGCAAGCTGACGCGGCCGGCCGGCAATGATCGCCCGAAGCGCGAAAAGCAGGCACCGCGGCGCCCGGCGTCGCGCCCGCCGAGGCCGACGATGGTGTTCGAACGGCCGCAGCCCTATGTGCCGGCCGCCAATCTGCCAGCAACTTTGCCGGTTGCCTTCCTTGACGCGGTCACCGCCAAGCGCTGCCTGCATTTCATCGGCGATCCGTTTGGACCTGACGGGCCGGATATGCCGGTCTGCGGTGCCGAGCGGTCGGCCGATGCCGGCGCGGTCCCCTATTGCCGCAGGCACATGACCAGCGCCACCAGGCAGGTGGCGGCATGACGCTGCAGGCCTATCACGATTTCCTGGCGCAGAAGCGCGTGGCCGATGTCGCCAGCGGCCTGGTCAAGCTGCCGGAATTGCCGGAATTCCTGTTCCCGCACCAGCGCGACATCGTGCGCTGGTCGCTGCGCCGGGGCAGGGCGGCGATCTTTGCCGGCACCGGGCTTGGCAAGACGCTGATGGAGCTGGTCTGGGCGCGCGTCGTGTCCAACCATACCGGCAGGCCGGTGCTGCTGTTCGCGCCGCTGGCGGTCGGGCCGCAGCACGAGGACGAGGCGCGGAAATACGATCTGCTCGCCCGCGTGGTGACGCGCGACGGTGTCGTCGACGAGACGGCGATCACCAATTACCAGAAGCTCGACCTGTTCAACGTGTCGAACTATGGCGGCATCGCGCTCGACGAAAGCTCGATCCTCAAAAGCTTCGACGGCCACTACCGCAACCGGCTGATCGAGATCGCCAAGCCGATCCCGTTCCGGCTGGCGGCAACCGCGACCCCGGCGCCGAACGATTTCATGGAGCTTGGCAGCCACGCCGAGTTCCTCGGCGTGATGTCCTACTTCTCGATGCTGGCGACGTTCTTCACCCATGACGGCTCGGAAACGCGAAACTGGCGGTTGAAGGGCCATGCCGAGAACGATTTCTGGGCATGGATGGCGTCCTGGGCGGTGATGCTGCGCAAGCCGTCCGACCTTGGCTATTCCGACGAGGGCTACGAACTGCCGCCGCTGACCAAGCGCCTGCATGTGGTCGAGACCGGTTCGCATTGGGAAGATGCCGGGCAGTTCTCGCTGCTGCCGGTCGAGGCCAAGACACTGCAGGAGCGCAACCATGCGCGCAAGTCGACGATCGACCACCGCATTGCCCGCGCGGTGGCACTGACGCCGGCGGACGGCCACTTCGTCTGGTGGGGCAACCTCAACGCCGAGACCGAAGGCGTCACCAGGGCCATTCCCGGCGCCGTCGAGGTGCGCGGCTCGGACCATGACGACTTCAAGGAAGAAAAGCTGAAGGCGTTCAGCCGCGGCGAGATCCGCGTGCTGGTGACCAAGCCGACGATCTGCGGTTTCGGCATGAACTGGCAGCACTGCCACCGCACCGGCTTCGTCGGCCTCAACGACAGTTTCGAGCAGGNTTTCGGCATGAACTGGCAGCACTGCCACCGCACCGGCTTCGTCGGCCTCAACGACAGTTTCGAGCAGGTCTACCAGGCGATCCGCCGCTTCTGGCGGTTTGGGCAGAAAATGCCCGTCACCGCCGACTTCATCGCCGCCGACACCGAAGGCGCGGTCGTCGCCAACCAGGACCGCAAGGAAGCCGACGCCGAACGCATGGCGGCGGCGATGGTGCGGCACATGGCCGATTTGTCGTCGGTCGCGGTGCGGGGTGCCGCGCTGGAACGGCACGACTATCAGCCGAAACAGAAGTTGCGGCTGCCGGCTTGGGAGGAATTCGCATGACCATCACGCCGCGTGAAATGCAGGNTGCCTTGATGCTTTGCGCGGTTCTGGATTGATCACCGACTATATCGGCTCCCAACCGTCGCTCACAGATGCTGGCCGCGCCGTCCTGCAAGGCGGCGCCGCATGAAAAAGCTTCCCGCGATAAAAGCCGTCGACCAGGATGTCACCGACCGCTACGCCATCTACCAGGGCGACAGCTGCGAACTGATCCGGGCGGTGCCGGGCGACAGCGTGCAGTTCGGCGTGCATTCGCCGCCCTTCGAGGGCCTGTATAAATTCTCCGGCTCGGATCGCGATCTGTCGAATTCCGAGGGCAAAACCTTCTGGCAGCACTACCAGTTCCTGATCTCGGAAATGCTGCGCATCACCATGCCTGGCCGCATCCAGGCGGTGCATGTCATGCAGCTGCCGACATCGAAGCGGCGCGACGGTTTTATCGGCATGCGCGATTTTCGCGGCGAGGTGATCCGGGCCTGGCAGGACGCCGGCTGGCACTTTCATTCCGAGGTCTGCATCTGGAAGGATGCGGTGGTGGCGCAGGCGCGGTCGAAATCGCACCGGCTCAACCACAAGCAGGTGGTGAAGGACTCGACCATTTCTGGCCAGGCGCTGGCCGACTATATCGTCGCCTTCCGCAAGCCGGGCGACAATCCCGAGCCGGTGGCCGGGGCGCTGAAACGCTATGTCGGCTTCGCCAAGGACCGGCCGGACTATGCCAAGTTCACCACCGACAATGACAGCCGCAACTGGTTCTCGATCGAGGTCTGGCAGCGCTATGCCTCGCCGGTGTGGATGGACATCCGCCAATCCCGCACCCTGCAATATCTGACGGCGAAGGACGCCGGCGACGAGGCGCATATCGCGCCGCTGCAGCTCGACGTCATCGAGCGCTGCATCGACCTGTGGTCCAATCCCGGCGACATCGTCTTCACGCCGTTCCTCGGCATCGGTTCGGAAGTCTGGGCGGCTGTGCAGTCGGGCCGGCGCGGCCTCGGCTTCGAGCTGAAGGACAAGTATTTCAGGCAGGCGCGCATCAACATGACGCGCGAAATGGCGGCCGTTTCGGCTGACGCGCTCGCCGGATTGGAGCCGCGCACAGGCGAAGACGAAGCCGACGATGCGCCAGCGCCTGCTGATGAGCCGGCATCCCGCCTGGAGGCTGTTTCCTGATGGCGCGCCTAGACGCCTGCCTGGAATGCGGCGAGCCGTTCGAGCGGGCGCATGGGCGCGAGTTCTGCGCGCCGAAATGCCGAAAAGACTGGAACAACCGCCGCATGAAGCGCGGCGCCGAGCTTTACGATCTCTACATGGCGCACCGCTTCGACCGGTCGACGGCGCAACGGCTGCGCGTGTTCCAGGCAATCAACCGCATGGCGTCGAATTTCCGCCAGGAGGATCGCACCGAGCGCGCCGGACGGCAGTCATGGCGCAGGCCGGCGGCGGTGCTGGAGGAACGGCCATATCTGCGCAGCGTGACGACACGCATGCGCATGGGGCGGATGAGCGGCTGACAGCATGCAGGGGGATGACGACGACTTTCAGCCGGATCTGCCGGACGATGATCTGCCACCGCCCGATGACGGCGACGGCGAGCCGACGCCCGAGCAAGCGCTGCTCGCCGCCTGTGCCGCCGAGCCGGAAACCGACATCGGCAACGGCCGCCGCTTGCGCCGTCGTTTCGGCGATTTGGCAAAGGAGCATGCGGGCGCTGCCAGCCATATCGCCATCTGCGTGGCGCATATCGGCTGGCACGTCTTCGACGGCAAGCGCTGGAAGGAAGACGAGGACGGATCGCTGATCCGCCAGCTGGCGCACAAGACCGCTGAATTGATCCGCAAGGAAGCCGGCATCATCGAGCCGAGCGACGACGAGCATGCGACGATCGCCGCCGGCGAAGTGGCGATGGAAGCGATGGCGCGGACGGAGGCCGACAAGGGCAGGCGCCTGCCCGACGTCGGCGCCATCGCACGCAAGCGCGATTACGAGATGGCGGTCGAGGCGGCCAAGCGCATCGTCGACCAGCTTGGCGCCCGCATTGGCTCGCGCCGCCGCCATGCCAAGTCGACGGCCGGATCGTCGAAGCTCAACAACCTGCTCGCCGAGGGCCAGCCCTACATGGCGCGCAAGGNGCCAAGTCGACGGCCGGATCGTCGAAGCTCAACAACCTGCTCGCCGAGGGCCAGCCCTACATGGCGCGCAAGGTGGGTGACCTCAACACCGACCGCTACAGCGTCAACTGCCGCAACGGCACCATCGAATTCCACCAGGTCGAGGTCGAGGACGAGGAATCCGATCCCGACGATCCGCGCATCCTGACGCGTTGGCAGGCGCGGCTGCGCGAGCACCGGCAAAGCGATTTCAACACCAAGATGGTCGAGGCCGATTGGGATGCGGATGCAAAACCCGAGATGCCGGAGTTCAAGAAATTCCTGATCAAGGTGCAGCCCGACCAGACCATCCGTGCGTTCCTGAAACGCTTCTGCGGCTACCTGCTGACCGGGCTGACGATCGAGCAGGTGATGCTGTTCTTCTACGGCGCCGGCCGCAACGGCAAGTCGACCTTCGTCGACCTGTTGTGCTTCATCATGGGCGACTATGCGGTGACGCTGTCGATCGACAGCTTCTCCGGCGACAACAAGCGCGGCGGCGGCGAGGCGACGCCTGACCTGGCGCGGCTACCAGGCGCGCGGCTGGTGGCGGCATCGGAGCCAGAAGCCGGCGTCAAGCTCAAGGATGCGCTGATCAAGACGCTGACCGGCGGCGAAAAGATCCCGGTGCGACGCCTGCACAAGGATTTCTTCGAAGTCGACCCGCATTTCAAGATCGTGCTGTCGGGCAACCACAAGCCGCGCATCGATGATGATTCGGACGGCATCTGGCGCCGCCTGCTGCTGGTGCCGTGGACGGTGCAGATCGCCGAGGGCGACACCGACCGCGCGCTGCCGCGAAAACTGCGCGCCGAGGCCGGCGCTGTGTTCGCATGGATGGTCGAAGGCGCCGTCGAATATCTCAACCACGGGCTGGAGATCCCCGAGGGCGTGCGCGCGGCGTCGAACGAATACCGCCAGGAAAGCGACGCCATCGGCACANCACGGGCTGGAGATCCCCGAGGGCGTGCGCGCGGCGTCGAACGAATACCGCCAGGAAAGCGACGCCATCGGCACATTCATCCGCATGGCCTGCCATGTCACCGGCAATCCAGACGACAAGGAAAAGCCGATCGACCTCTATCACGCCTTCGAGAAATTCGCGGCGTCGGAAGGCGTCTTCGCCTTCAACCGCTCGACCTTCGAAAAGCGCTTCGCCAAGTCGGCCGAGCGCAGCTTCGAAGGGCCGGACGGGCAGATGAAGCAGTTTCAGAAGGCGCGCTCGAACGGCGAGACTTTTTACCGCGGCATCGGCATCAGGATCGAATGGCAGTCGCAGGGCGGCGACCATGGGCAGGGCTATGGGGAGGATCCGCGATGATCACCTACGGCTCGGTCTGTTCCGGCATAGAGGCGGCTTCGGTCGCGTGGGAACCGCTCGGCTGGCGGCCGAAATTCTTTTCCGAGATCGAGGCGTTCCCGTCCGCCGTGCTGGCGCATCACTATGGCTCGAACCTGCCGGGCGAGCCGCTTTCCAAGAACGGAGTGCCGAACCATGGCGATTTCACCACCATCCCAGGCGACGCTGGACCTGTCGACCTACTCGTCGGCGGGACGCCCTGCCAATCCTTCTCCGTCGCTGGAAAGCGTCTCGGCTTGGATGATCCACGCGGCAACCTTGCCCTTGAGTATGTCCGCCTGGCTAAGCGCCTTGGCGCCCGCTGGGTCGTCTGGGAAAATGTGCCCGGCGTCTTCTCCAGCGCCGCCGGACGAGACTTTGCTGACTTTCTGGGCTTCCTCACAGGGCGATCGATCAGCGTCCCCGTCGGCGGCTGGCGCGGTGCCGGCATCGTTGCGGGAATCGCTGCATCCTACGGGATCGCGTGGCGCGTGCTTGACGCTCAATATATCCGAGTGGACGGCTACGCTCGTGCCGTCCCACAGCGACGGAAGCGTGTCGTCGTTGTCGGATATCTTGGAGACTGGAGACGTGCCGCGGCGGTACTTCTTGAGCCCGAAGGCATGCAGGGGAATCCTGCGCCGCGTCGAACAGCTAGGCAAGGAATTGCCGGAAGATCTGCACTTGGCGTTGCGCTTAGGGGCAGGGAAGGCGGCGGAACAGCCGAACTAGGCGACCAGGTCGCCGACACTGTGCGGGCATCGTCGGGTGGCGGCGACAAACCACATGCCTTGATCGGCTTTGACGGCCAAAACCTGGCTTGCGGGGATGAGGTATTCGCCACGCTTGATACCGGTGGCGCGCATGGCAATCGAGGCTTGCACGTCGCCCATACACTGCGCGGCGAAGGCTTTGATGCCAGCGAAGACGGGACAGGTCGAGGCACGCCGCTGGTTGCCTTTGGTGGTGCGATACAGACCACAGACCATCAAGGCGATCGATGCGTAGGGCCGCTCGACGTCTTTCCTTCGTTGTCGGCGCAGGGCGGAAATAATGGCGGCGGCGCTGGCGCCTTGGCGCTGGATACCAGCGCGGTGGTCAGGCGACTGATGCCGCATAAATGCGCGCGGTTGCAGGGTTTCCCCGACGATCATTGCCGCATTCCCTGGCGCGGCAAGCCGGTCGCTCCTGACGGTCCGCAATACAAGGCTTACGGCAACTCGATGGCGATCCCGTTCATGCGATGGATCGGCATGCGCATCGATCTGATCGAGCGCCTGACGCGCGAGGGCAAGATCCCGTGACGCGTCGTCTTCCCTTGTCCCCTTGGTCAAGCTTCGCGCTGCGATGGCTGATACCGCGCCTGTCGGCACTCTTTCGCAGTGCCGCTAGTGCCGATCCGCCATTCTCGCCGCGTCATCGACACTGTCAAAGGGATAGGGAAATCATGGAGTTGTGCCGGAAGTGCCGCAAGTGCAGGTGTTTTCGATGTGCCGCATGTGAGGGCTTGGCCAAGGGGATAGGGGCAAGCGGCTTCTGTCCTATGCGTTATCGGCGTTTTCCCGCACTTCCTGCACTTGCGTGTTTTTGATCGTTAATTTGCTTGCGAAAGCAAGGTTTTATCCACTCGAACGAAAGTGCAGATGATGAAAAACAGTGCCGATAGTGCCGAAATGGGCTTTGTGACCAGCAAGAACCGCCCGTTGAGCCGCAANATTTGCTCGCGAAAGCAAGGGTTTATTCTACTCGAACGAAAGTGCAGATGATGAAAAACAGTGCCGATAGTGCCGAAATGGGCTTTGTGACCAGCAAGAACCGCCCGTTGAGCCGAAATGCGCAGGGAAAACGCAGCGGGCCGGTCGAGGATGTCATCGCCTGGGCGTGGCGCGACGAGTTGCCGAAGGTGCCGAGGCGACAGGACGGACCGATGGCGATGGCCGGCGGCTGGGACAGCACCGGGCGTTTCGCCGAACTGCTGTCGCTGGTCGATGCGTTCGGCGTCAACGCCTTTGGTGCCGTGCCTGACTTCTCGGCCGACAGCTGGCCCTGCGAGGATGCGCAGATGATCGGCGATGCGGTGATGGCGCTGGACGGTTATGCGCTGGACCTGCCAGAGGATTGGCGCCCGGCGCCCGAGCTCGACCGCTTCGGCGGCCTCGGCGCCAAGGCGGTCAGCGATGCCTGGCGGCGCATGACCAGCGATGATGGGCAGGGCAGGGTGATGCTTAGGCTCAAGCCGTCCGAACTGATCATCCGCCGTGCGGTGATGGGCTGGGATGGGGATGCGATGCAGCTCGACGATACGTCCGAACAGTTCGAGGCATTCGGCAATGGGCAGGAGAAGTGGTTTGTGGCGAGGATGGTCGACACCATAGTCGGCACCAATCCCGATGGCAGCGACAGGACAGAGCCGCATCGTGTGGAGCTGAACGGATGGAACTCCAAGTCGCGTCGCCCGGACCCCGCTGCCTATCGTAAGCCTTACCTTGATCCCGATCCGGTCAACGCCATCATCGCCAGGGCCGAGCATGAGATATGGCTGTCATCANCAATCCTGATGGTAGCGACAGGACAGAGCCGCATCGTGTGGAGCTGAACGGATGGAACTCCAAGTCGCGTCGCCCGGACCCCGATGCCTATCGTAAGCCTTACCTTGATCCCGATCCGGTCAACGCCATCATCGCCAGGGCCGAGCATGAGATATGGCTGTCATCGTTGACCATGGTGTTCGACGCTGTCGCGCACCAGATGCAGGACGTGCTCATGCTGCCCTGCACCATACCCGCCGCACCATGGCTGACGCCCATGCCTACGTCGCGCGTGCTGCCCGATCTCGTCGGCAATGCGGTGCTGCTCAAGGCACAGCAGGACAGGGCCGATGCAGCCATGGCCCTGCGCTTCCCCTCATGGTTCAAGCTGTTCAACAAAAAGGCAAAGACACCCGCTTGACTGCGACTGTGATTTGGTGGATGTCTTGTCACGGATAAAAAGCATCGAACACCCCGCCACCGCAAACCGGTCGCGGGGTGTTCTCGTTTCGGCACCCCGCCGCGCGCCCGGCACCTCCCCCCGTCACGGGTCCTTCCCCGCCTCAAACCCTATGCGGGACGGCGGTAGTGCGAGGGTTTGCTAGTCAGACATGCCGGAAAACCGGGTTAACGATGTTAACGATGGCGGGTAAACGGTTTACCGAGGAATGCCTGTGACCAGCGCACCGTTGATGCCGGAATGCGTCTGGAAGTCGCTGTCGGAAATCGCTGTCATCAAGGGCGTCAGCAAGGTTGCGGTCAAAAAGCGGGTCGACCGCTACGAACGCGAGGGCCTGGTGACAACGCGTCGCCATGGCCGCGAGCGCCTGGTGGATCTGGCCGCTTACGACAAGGCGGTCGGCGTTGCCGGCGACGCCTTCCGCGAACAGGCTGCCGAGACGCAGAAGTCCGACCGCACCGAACCGCCGAGCGCGATGCGCGACGCGCAGACCGAAAAGGCGCAGTGGGAAGCCCGCCGCTCGGCGCTCGACGTCAACGAACGGCTCGGCAACCTCTTGCCGGTCAAGTCCGTCGAACTGGCGATGGTCAAGGCCGGCGAGGCGATCGTGCGCTCGCTCGGCCAACTCGCCACCTTCGCGCCGGACCTGATGACCGCCGCAAAGGAAGGCGAGCCGGCCATGCGCCGCAAGCTGCGCGAGATCGAGCACCAGCTGCGCCGCAAGGCCGGCGAGGCGCTGACCCTGATCGCCGGCGAAGGCCGGAGCGACGAGGAAACCGGCGCCACCGAATTCGACCTCGGCGACAACGACTAGGATTTTCATGAAGCTGGCGTTCAAGCGCTCGGCGCTGGCGGTTGTCGCCGGCGCCCTGGCGGCACTCATCATGCCGCCCGACCGGGCGCTGCCGTCCGCCTGGGCGATGGCCAACCTGATCGTGCCGGACGGGCCGAAGTCGGGCGAACCATGGGACGCCTCGCTGACGCCCTACATCATCGAACCGCTCGACATGCTGTCGATGGATTCGGGCGTCAATGAAATCGCCATCCGCAAGAGCGCGCAGACCGGCTTCACCACGCTGATCCTTGCGGCGGTCGGCCATATGATCGACCAGGACCCTTGCCGGGTCATGATCGTCCAGCCGACATCGGGCGCACTGTCCGACTTCAACCGCGACAAGCTCTCGCTGGCGATTGACAAGACCCCGGCGCTCAAGCGCAAGGTGCGCCCTCAGACCAGCCGCGCCGGCGGGTCGTCGACCGTCACGTCGAAAGTCTATCCCGGCGGCTCGCTGACGCTGGCCATCGCCACATCGGCGGCGGATCTCCGGTCGAAGACGATCAAGGTCGCCTACCTCGACGAGGTCGACGAATACCCTGACGATCTCGACGGCCAGGGCGACCCGATCGGCATGATCGAGGGACGTCAGGAATCGTTCCTGATGTCGGGCGAGTGGAAACGCCTCTACAATTCGACGCCGACCGTCAAGGGCGCGTCCAAGATCGACGCCTATTTCAAGGCCGGCGACCAGCGCTACTGGCACATGCCGTGCCCGAACTGCGCGCAGCCGTTCTATTTCGTCTTCGACCGCAAATACTTCAAATTCGAGGACAACTTTCCCTACAAGGCCTATTACGCGACGCCATGCTGCGGCGCGATCGTCGATGGCGACGAAAAAGTCGCGCTGATGCGCAAGGGCCGGTGGATCGCCACCGACAGCAAGCCCGGCGACTATCCGTCCTACCATTTCGACGCGCTGACCTCGCCCTTCGTGCCGTGGGACAAGATCGCCGAGCGCTTCGTCAAGGCCAATGGCGACCCGCAGAAGCTCAAGACCTTCGAAAACCTGACGCTCGGCCTGCCTTTCGACATCAAGGGCGACGCGCCCGACCATGTCAGGCTGATGGAACGCCGCGACAAGGACCTGAAGCGCGGCCACATCCCGCCAGCCGGCCTGATGCTGGTCGGCGCCGCCGACGTGCAGATGAACGGCATCTGGTATTCGATCCGGGCCTTTGCGCCCGACCGGCAGAGCTGGATTGTCGACGCCGGCTATATCGAGGGCGGCACCGCCGACCCACACGGGGGCGCCTTCCTGGGATTGGAGAAGATCCGCACCACGCAATGGCCTGATGCGCATGGCCGGACGCGTGCGGTCGACCTGTTCGGCGTCGACAGCGGCTATCGCAGCCATATCGTCTACACCTGGGTGCGCGGCAAGCCGGCGACGTTCGCACTGAAGGGCGTCGATG
>NZ_AYWR01000054.1:0-7064 GCF_000502935.1 Mesorhizobium sp. LNHC221B00
ACATGAGTTCGCATTGGCACGGCTATCTCACTGACGGCGTCTGGGTGTCCTGCTGATGACCGGCCATCCGCATCAATGGTTCGGCGGTCGCACCTATGCGCAGCATGGCGACGATCTCGCCGTGCTCAACATCTTCAAGCGGCTCGGCGTCGAGCGGCCGTCCTATCTCGATGTCGGCGCCTATCACCCGTTCGACCTTTCGAACACGGCGCTGCTCTATGAGCGCGGTTCGCGCGGCATCAATGTCGAGCCGAACGAGGCGCTGCTCGGCGCCTTCGTCAAGGCGCGGCCGGATGACATCAACCTGTGCGTCGGTGTCGCGCCGGAAAAATGCGGCCCGCTGCTGTTTCACCATGTCGCCGGCGATCCCGGCCGCAACTCTTTCGATCCGGCCGTCGCCGCCACGCTCGGCATCGTGCGCAGCGTCTGCGTTCCGGTGATGACGCTCAACGCCATTGTCGCACAACACGCCGCCGGCCGGTGGCCGGACCTTTTGTCGATCGACATCGAAGGCCTCGACGTCGCCGTGCTGCGCGGTGCCGACTTCGGCGACCTTCCGCCACGCGTCGTCATCGCCGAGGCGCAAGCCACGGGTGCCGCGCATGCCGGCGGTGATCTCGGCGCGGTCATGGCGGCGAAGGGTTATTTCCTGCACAGCTGGGCCGGCAGCAACATGATCTTCGCCCGCGAAGCCGACCGCGCGAGGATCCGCTGATGTCGATCTGGGATATCCATTACGCGGCGCTCTACGCCTCGCCGATCGCCGTCGACGCGGTGCTGACGATCGACGGCACCGATGGCATGGTCATCGACACCGGGGCCGATGGCGGCCCGCTGCGCGTCATCGATAAGACGGTCGGCATCGTGACGGGCGGCGGCGGGCGGTTCCAGTCCGAGGTGGCGACGCTCAAGCCGGCGGCCGCGGTGCGGGCATGCGACCTAGCCGCCGTCGAGCCGGAAAAATTCCAGGGCGCCCACATCGTCTTCAGCGGCAAGGAATGGCTGGTCGATACGCACGGCTTCTTGCCGTCGCCGACCGGCGAGGCGGGCGGCGAGATCCTGCTTTACCTGACGGAGCGCTGAGATATGGACACCCGCGAAGCGATCCTGGCGCGGCTGGTCGAAATCGCCGGCACCATCGACGACATCAAGACCGTCTATCGCAACAGCATCCGGCCGCCGGAACCGAACCTGCCGGCGATCCTGGTGCTCGACGGCGACGAGGCGGCCGACGAGACCGACCCGAACAGCAGGGGATCGCGTGGGCCGCGCCGTATGACCATGACGCCGCAATTGCTGATCGTGCTGCCGGAAAAGGCAAGCGAGGTCGGCACGGCGCTCAACGCCTGCCGCGCCAAATTGATCCGCGCCATCGCCACCGATACCGAGCTGGCGGCGCTGACCACCAACCACATCGGCGGCCGGCTGCATTCGACGCAGACGTCGCTGGCCTGGGGCCGCTCGATGCTCGGCGAAATGGGCGTGGCCTTCGCTATTCCCTACTATCTCGACCCGAGCACGCTCTGAGTTTCAACCGCCCCTGAGTTCATGGGCACAGCACCGAAAAGGACAGACCAATGGGCGCCTCTCCCGATACCGCCAATTATCGCATTCCCGCCGCCAGCATCGCCATCAAGAAGTCCACCGACATGGACTATGTCGACGCCGGCAACCTGGTCGATTTCGTCTACACCCCGAACGTCACCAAGAAGGAACACTTCTCGGGCCGCGTCGGCATCCGGGGCAAGGATTTTACCGCCGTCACGCAGGTCGCCGCATCGATCAAGGCGACGCTCGACGAGAACACGGCGCGCAACATCGCCATGTTCATGCTGGCCACGGTCGACACCAACACCGACGGCGACGAGATCATCGACCCGCTGACGGCGCCGAACCTCACCGTCGACATCAAGCTGACCGCCACCAACACGGTCGGGCCGATGATCGATTTCGAGGGCAACGTCACCATCAGCCCGTCCGGCGATTTCAACCTGATGGCCGACAATGACGACTTCGCCCAGATCCCGCTGGTCGCCGACGTCAACAAGGCGGACGGCCGCTACGGCCGCTTCACCATCCGCCAGCAGGCGTAAAGCATGACCGATTTCATCGACATCGCGCCGCTCACCTTCACCGAGACGGTGCGCGGCAATGAGGTGACGGTGCGCGGTGTCGAACTGACCGACATCGCGCGGATCGTCATGCGCTTCCCCGAGGTGGCCAATCTCTTCGACCTCAAGTCGAAGAAATCCAAGGTCGATCCCAAGACCTTCGGCACGCTCTCGGTCGCGCTGCAGGCGGCCCTGATCGCCGCCGGCATTGACCGCGTCAACGAGAAGGGCGCGGCCAATTTGACGCCGGGCGAGCGCGCCCTGCTGATCTCGCGCATCCTGCTGCTCACGGTGCCGAGCCCCGCCGGCCCTTTCCTCGAAGCGCTGGCCAGGCTAACCGGCAGAGACAGCGCGAACGCGGAGCCGGAGAAAGCCTAGCGCTCGCCGCGGCGCGGCTGGTGCGCCTTGGCCATTCGTATGACGCCGTCATGCACTACACACCACGCCAGGCGGCGGCATGGCTGCATTTCGGCGAAATGGATCGCCGACAGGAAATGGCCGACGATCTGGTCATCGGCATGAACGCCGCGCGCGGCGATCCGAAGGACGTCTCGAAACAGATCGAGGATCTGCGCGAATGAAGGACCGGCGCGATGGTTAGCAGCCTCAAGATCTTCGCCCAGGCCGCATCGGGTCAGTTCGATGCGGCCATGGCGGAATCGACCAAGGAGCTTTCCGCCGCGTCGATGGCAACCGCGCGAAAAGGCGCCGACATCGCCAAGCGCGAGGGACGCGCCAACATCGCCGCGGCCGGCTTCAGCCAGAAATGGCAGAACACGCTGACGACCATCGTCTATCCCGACAAGGGCGTCTCGACGCAGCCGTCGATCCTGCTCTACAGCAAGATCGGCTATTCCAACATTTTCGAGGATGGCGGATCGATTTTCGGTCATCCGCTGCTGTGGCTGGCGCTGCCGACCGCGCCGAGGATGATCGGCCGCAACCGCACCACACCGGCGCTGTTCGTCGCCCATGTCGGGCCGCTGTTCCCGATCATCAGGACCGGCAGGCGCCCCTTACTGGCGGCGCAGGTCAGGACCGGGCAGAAAGGCAAGCGCGGCGGCATCCAGACCAAGGCCGTGCCGATGTTCGTCGGCATCGACGAGGCGACGATGAAGGCAAGGTTTTCGATCCACCAGGTCGCGGAAAAGGTCGGCGATCAGCTGCCGGCTATCTTCGCAGCCGAGTTCAACAAGGGCTAGTTTTCGTCGACGACGCTGTCGTAATCGCGGCCGATCATCAACAGCACGAAGCCGCCGAAGAAGGTGGCGGCGGTGATGGCGATGAAGGCCAGCGCCCACCATTCCGGCACGGCGAAATACCACTTCCATCCGAGCGCCTGCAAAATCGGTGAAACGACCAGCATCCACGCGCCGCATAGGCCGTCGCCGTTCAACCGGCTTCGCGTCGTCACCCGGTATCTGATCGCCATGTCTCGCCCTCCCGCAAGGAATTGACCCTAGTGGCTGAACGCAACGCAATCAACGTCCTGATCAAGCTGCTCGGCGGCAAGGAGATGGTCGAGGAGCTGGTCAAGCTCGGCGAGACCGGCGAGAAGGCGATCCATCAGATCGACGCGGCGACCAAGAACGTCAACCTGTCCGGCCTTGGCGGCGACCTGTCGCTGCTTGCCGGAGACGTCGCGACCTTCGCCACGCGGGCGGTGCTCGGCATCACCGCGCTGAAGGTGGCGGCCGATGGCGTCGTGGCCGTCCTGTTCGAGCTCGCCAAGTCGAGCGCCGAATCCGCCGACGAGGCCGGCAAGGCGGCGCAGGCCACCGGTCTTCAGGCCAAATCCTACCAGGAGCTGGCATTCGCCGCCGATAGTGTTGGCGTCAGCCAGGCGCAGTTCAACAACGCCATGGACTCGTTCAACAAGCAGATCATCAAGACCTCCGACGAAACCGTGAAGGCGGCGGGCAAGGTCAAGGGTGTCGGCAAGGCATTCAAGGATGCCAACGCCGACATCACCCAAGGCGCCGGTTACACCGTCCAGGCCTTCAAGGATATCGGCGTCGAGGTGACGCGCTTCGGCGCCGCGGCATCCAAGGTCAAGGCAGGCACGGTGCAGGCGAAGACCGGCTTTGATGAACTCGGCATCAAGGTCAAGGACGCAAGTGGAAAGCTTAAAACCAGTGAGCAATTGCTGGTCGAAGTTGCCAATGCGTTCCACAAGCTGCCCGATGGCGCTCTGAAATCGCAGATCGCGCTGAAGCTGTTTGGCGAGCAAGGATCGAAGCTGATCCCGCTGCTCGACCAGGGCGCGGCCGGTCTCGAGGAATTCAAGCAGAAGGCGGAGGATCTCGGCATTGTTTTCAGCGATGACCAGATCAAGGCCGCGGCGAAATTCAACGATGCCTTGAATGAACTGAAGAAGGCGGCCGGCGGCGTGCTCAAGCAGCTCGGCGGCATCTTCGTGCCGTCGTTCACGGCCGGCGCCAATGCCTTCCGCGACCTCATCCTGCGCAACAAGGCCGCTATCCTCGACTTCGCCAGCAACGCGCTGGCCAAGGCGAAACTCCTGATCGCCGATTTCTTCGCCGCGCTTTCCGGCCGCGACGCCGATGTCAGCGCCGGCGGCAAGTGGATCGTCGAATGGCGTGATGCCATCGTCGGCTTCGGCCAGGATGTCACGCACGTCGTCAGCGGCGTCGTCATTCCGGCTTTCGAGACGCTGCGCAAGGCGGCCGGCTTTGTCACCGATGCCGTCAACGCGGTCTTTGGCACCAACATTTCCGGCGGCGAACTGCTGATCCTGGCCTCGATCACGCAGATCCTCGGCGGCTTCCAGGTACTGCGCACGGCGATCTTCACCACCATCAACGCCCTGTCGCTATTTTCGACGGCGCTGCTCGCTAATCCATGGCTTGCCGTGTTGACGGTCGTCGCCGGCGGCATCCTGTTGTGGGCGACCCGCACCGACGAGGCGACGGCAGCGTTGCGTGTTCACGAAGACCTGATCGGCAAGGTTGGCAGCGCCTATGACCAGGCAGGCCGCAAGGTCGCCGACATGACGCAGCAGGTGAAGGATGCCGCGCTCATCCAGGCGCGGCTGTCGCAGGACGCGGCAAACAAGGGACTGAGCAGCGCCATCGACGATGCGATCGGTGCTATCCAGCAGTTCGACGGTCTGCTGCCGCATGCGGCGGATAAACTTTTCGATGTCTTCAAGCAATTCCAGGGCACCAAGGACGTCGAGGCCTTTCGCGCCGAAGTGTCGAAGATCGGGGCGGCCAATCCTGAACTCGGCAAGCTGGCGCAGCAGTTCCTCGACATCACCGACAGCGCTCACAAGCTGGCGCAGGACGGCCAGGAGAGCGCCAACTTCATCGGCCTGCTGACCGGCAAGCTGACCGACAGCGAATTCGCCGCCAAGCAGGCGGCGCTCGGCATCGCCGGCTTCAGCGCCGACAACAAGAAGGCGGCGACCGACGTCAAGGATCTCGGCACCGCCGTCGACGAGACGAAGACCAAGGTCGAAAGCCTTGGCCAGACCATCACCGTGTTTCGCGGCGGCGGTGCTGGCGGCAGCCTGACCAAGGAAGTCTTCGACGTCGTAGACGGTGTCGCGCGCCGTGCCGACCAGTCCAAGCAGGCCCTCGACGGCGTCGCCGCCAGCGCGCAATCGGCGGGTGACCACGTTCGCACCTTGGCCAATGAAGTCGCCAACTCGGTCAAATCGGCACCTGACGCGCTCAAGCCCGATGCCGTATCACATGCCGTCGACGGCATCGTTGCGGACGTCAAGCGCATCAAGCCGGCGGCTGACGAGGCCGCGACAGGCCTGAATGATGCCTTCAACCCGGCTGGCGACGTCGCCGGCGGATTGAGTTCCGATATCGAGACGGCGGTCGACGGCGTCGTCACAAACGTGCAGAGGATGCCAAGTGCGGCAACCGAGGCGGTCGACGGCGTCAACACCGCGCTTTCCGGCATTGACGCCAGCGGTGCGCAGCAGGCCGCGACGGCCGTTGCCGAACCTTTTCAACAATTGCCGTCGATCTTTTCCGGCATCTTCTCAGGCCTTGGATCTCTGATCCAAGGCGGCTTCGGCAACCTGACGTCGGTCATTCGCAGCCTTGCCAGTCAGATCCGTTCCGAGATCGCCTCCATCATCGCCGCGTTGCAGGCGGCTGTTGCGCAGGCGCAGCAGTTGCGCGCACAAGCAAGCTCCAGCAGCAGTTCGTCCGGCGGCGGCTCGCATGGCGGTTTCGCCGAGGGCGGTCATGTCGTCGGCGCCGGCGGACCCAAGACCGACAGCATCCTGGCGTGGCTTTCGAATGGCGAGTTCGTTCTCCAGGCTGCTGCGGTCAAGCGTCTAGGCGTCGGTTTCCTCAACGCCCTCAACCAGGGTTTCCTGCCGTCGCTGAAAGGCCTGCGCGGCTTCAGCCTCGGCGGTGCCGTCGAGACCTTCAGCCGCTCGATGGCGATCCCCCGTTTTGCTGGCGGTGGTGCCATCGCGGTGTCGCCATCGGTCGCATCGGACAATTCCGCCGGCGGCACCATGCGCGTCAAGCTCGACTTCGGCCTTGGCCCATCCGACATCTTCGACATGGTGACCGACACTTTTACCGCCAATCGCTTCCAGCAATTCGCTTTGAAGGAAGCCAACAGCAGCGCCGGTCGCCGGCCAACGCGGGGCAAGTGATGGCCGACCTGACGCTTCTGCGCCTCGACCCGATCAGTGTGCCGCCCTATTCGGCGCGCGGCATCACCGAGGAGTTCGCGCTCGACGGCCAGTCGCAGCTTGCCCGCACCGTCAACAACGAACTGATCGACCTTGGCGATGGCGAGGACGGCAAGTATCGGCTGACCATTTCCTGCACCGACCAGCAGATGCCGGCGCTGGACGGCGTGCGGCGCGGCATGACGCTGGCCGTCGATTGCGCCACCGAGTTTTGTTACCTGACGGCTGACGGCTCGCCGTCGCGCGACGTGGCCGGCACCACGGAT
>NZ_AYWR01000055.1:0-11915 GCF_000502935.1 Mesorhizobium sp. LNHC221B00
AGGTTAAGGTCAACAACCACGAGATCGACTGGCTCACGTGAAAGAACATAGTCAAACTGCTTGCTATCGTGGACTGCGGTTACCTTCAGGGCATGCATCGGCGATGAGGCGCCGCATTGCGGCATCATCGTCAATGACAAGAACATGTTTCAACGGCACACCTCGTTTTGGGGGTTGCGCCCCGATCAGGGTTGCATTACCTGAATCTGCAAGCAAAAGGCATGTATTAGTGATGACATTACTTGAAATTGAACAACTGGTTCTCAAAACCCTCAACGCTCTAGTTGCCGAAGAAGTAGAGGTGTCGATGACAACCAGAATGCGGGATCTCGGCCTCGACAGCCTCGACTATAACGAGCTTGCTACGGCGATCGAGAGCCGACTTGGCTGGTTTGTCGACGATTACAAGCTCTGGCAATACGAGTCCGTAAGGCATGTCGCCGACGCCGTCGCCAGTCAGGAGTTGCGCACCGCGGAACCACCAGCAGTGCGGCAAGTGCTGGAGTAGTGCTGTAGGCACAGGTTACGGTGAGGGCAGCTTGGGCGGCGGTAGCTATGGCCATTGCTCCGCTGTGGTTTCTATTCGTGACTGGTGTGTTTGAGAACTGTTGGGTCAGCCCGGTCCATGTCGCAGTGCCGATGCCCCCATTGGTGGCGTTGCCCGCAATTGCGATCGCTGCGCCCAGGGCACCAATGCTGACGGTCGTTGTCAGGCCACCCGTTGAATTGTTGTCAGAGGCAACAGTGCCCACCACACCATCCCAATTGGTGGTCGTATAGACCGACATGTAGTCACGGAACACGCTCTCACTATACGTGGTCACGATCGTTGCCGTCGTACCGGTTGGCACGAGGGCTGACCACACTGACAGATAGATCACACCAGAATTGAAGATGCTTTCCACCTGAGCGAGAAGGGTGGCAGCCACACCCCCAATCGTCATACTGTTGACGGTCACTGCACTTTCGGTGTCAGTGGTCTCAGTTGTCACGATGACACGACGATTAGCGTGTGGCGCGACAAGAAGCGGAATGCTGGTGTGGGTGTAAACGGTCGTGGCAGTCGAGTCTTCGTGAGTGCCATTGAAGACCAGATCTATCGGGAACATTTTCTCCCAGACGCCCGAGCTGCGCACATAGACCTGTCGAGCCTTGGTCCAGAGGCTTGAGATTTTCACCCATACGGCGCTGGCCGCCCCCCAGACCCGGAGGCTTTGACGTAAAGGGCCATTACGGCTGCACCCAGAAATCACCGTCCACGCCGCCAGAAGGGGCAGCGGCCGAGATCGTGACGCTGCGATTTGCCATCGTGCCGACGCCGAGAAGCGCCTTGGTCTGGGCAATGGACTGCGGTCGACGATAATTGTCCCCGGTGCCGTCACTCGACACGCGACCGACGAAGCTCGTCACAGCGTCGGCACCTGTGGCGTAGGTCGAGCGGTACAAACGCGTCGTGATATCACCAGCGCCATCGCGCTGAGGCGATGAACATGTATGGCGAGAGCAGAACGTTTGGGGCGGGGCGGGACGAAGAGGTTGCGGAGGGCTGACAAGGTCGAGACGAAGCGCTGCAGGCCTCCCGGCGATCGGACCCCTGCATCATCCGCTCCCGTTTTCGCGGCGGCACATGGGAATTNCGAAGCGCTGCAGGCCTCCCGGCGATCGGACCCCTGCATCATCCGCTCCCGTTTTCGCGGCGGCACATGGGAATTCTCCGCTCTGTTGTTCAACCCCTTGTGCGACCGGTGCTCGACGTCCGGCATCATCTGTCGCTTTGCCGCTCCATACGAGCGAAGCTACTCGGTGATCATGCGCTTCGGCGCGAGCCCCTGCTTCTTCCACAGCCGCGTCAGCAAGCGCAACCTCTCGCAGGGTGCGCTCTCAGAGTTCGTTCCTGCGCAGCGGCCTTGTTATCTCGATACTGGATAAGCGTCTACGAACCTACGCGCCGCATAACGAGCTTTGTTGCGCTGGTCGGTTGCGAAGGGTGGCTCTATGCATCGCAGTGGCGGACGCGAAATCCTCACCATCCTTCTGCATCGCGCTATTTGGCTTGCCGAAAACCCAATTTCGCCGGCACGCTGCCGCTGAATACGATGATCATCTCGCATTCTTGCTATGGAGACTGTCGTCCTTCCTGGGCACGCGGCTGACGGCGACGAAAGCGGGTTTATTCATGCAACACCCCTTTTTGGCAGGCAAGCTGGTGGACTTCGGGATGTCGGGGGCGAATATAGCGAAGACTCCCGCCGCTCGCTGATGCATTCTGGACGCAACCGCATCGAGCCGATGTGTTCGAGACGCTTCGCGGCTGCAGTCGCCGAACGATGGCGTGGTTATGCGACCTGTTCGGCATGGCTACCCCCGTCCAGTCAGGCGTTCACGAAGGTGTTTGTCGAGAGTTCGTGGAGAAAGTCCGCCACTTATCGTTGGCGAGGGCTTTGCTCCGGAGTGGCGATCGGTGCGCTGATCGACAGGCAGGCTCTGGCCAAAATCGAATCCCATGCCGTCGCGAAAGGCCGCAGAATTCGATGCGGGGGCAAACGCATCGCGCGAATGGCACGTCGAACTATCGGTCCTGTCTCCAGCGAGATGACCATCGCGCAAGAAAGAGACATTCGGGCGGCTGGCGCCTGTGATTGCTTCGACGATGCGGATAGGTCGTGCATGAGGCCAACGACACGATCTACGGCCTTCCCCCACGTTTGTGCCTCAAACGGAAGCGTGTTTGGCGTGTCGCCGAGGCCTTGGAATATGGCATAGTGGTATGAACACGGGACGCATGTCGTCGGAAGCCGCGCCTTTCGGCCGAGTGAAGCAGTCCGGCATCGGGCGGGAGGGTTCCCGCCATGGCCTCGAGGACTACCTCGAAATGAAATACCTCTGCACGGGCGGCATCTGAAGCATGGGCTTGCAGGGCTCGCAGACCGGTAAACCAGCGAGCCATCTCCAAATATGTGAATTGTGGATTGCTCCTCGACGGGAGCTGAGGGGCGGCTCCGCAAGCCTTACGACGCTCTTTGCGAGCCGTAGCTGCCGAGCTGGCAAAAGGCCGGGCTACGTCGCGCCAGCGCAATCGGCGCGCAGAAAATTAGGCCTACCCGCTCCGGGACCGCGGACCTCGTCAGCTTCTCGTAAGTATGCCCGAGTAGGTTGCTCAGCTGATCTGTGGACGTGAGGCTAGCGTGAACCGGCACAAATTTGACCTATCCAATGTAACAGGTTGGCGGCAGGTGCAGCCCCCGGCATCTCAAGAGCAAGCGGCACAGGCCGGGCAAGAGGGCTTTGAGCAGCGCTCGGGCGAGGCGCGCCAAGCCGCTGCCCAAATTCCCGCCCCCGGCGTTCCGGCTCTGCCAGACCCGTTCCATCCTCATCCGTCTCAGGGAGACCTGAGCCTCATCGAAGGCGCAGCCCCATGGGAAGCGCAGCCCATGATGCAAGGGAGCGGACAAGAACACGCCGCGGCGCCGTACGCCGGAGGCAGTGGGTCGATNGTGCCATTGGGGACGCCGCTGCGCAGCACAGCGGGCCGCAGAAGGCATTGGGTCGGCCAGAGAAGCTCCCTGGGAAAGCTAAGCAGCTGAGCGAGATCGGCAATTCAGGCGCTCGCGTGCTGATGCAGGCCCCCACCCATCAAGTGGGTGCATTGCCATGGGAGGCGCAGCCCATGATGCAAGGGAGCGGACAAGAACACGCCGCGGCGCCGTACGCCGGAGGCAGTGGGTCGATGCTAGGTGCCTCGGTGCTGCAGCCGGGTCACTCAACGGCGCGCCATCATCATGCGCCGGATTCGTCAGTGGGTGATCTGAATCCTTCCGCACCGTTCGAGTTGCGTGACCATGCTCGTTCCGCCGTGCCGGCGGCGGTGCAGCCAGATCCTCCAATAGTGGTCTCCGACGGTCGCGGCTGCAAGCGTCCTCTTTATTCCAACGATGCGACCGTTGTCGAAGGGCTGAGGTCACTCTACGCGGGTAAGGCCAAGGAGGACACGGTCAAGCGCCATGTAAATTCTCTTTACGGCTTTGGTCGTTGGCTCTTTAAAAATAACAAGCCGGGATTTGCTGCTCGGCTTCACGAGGAGTCGCTGGATGAAGATCTCAAGGAGTACGAGAGCAGTGGTGGCTCCTCGACTGTGGCTGTGGCACTGCGTCGTCTCAGAGAGTCGGCGGGCGGAGTGCCAATGGTGGGCCGCGCTGTCCTGAATCCCGACCCTGCCGACGCCGTGCTCATCAAAGAGTACAAAGCGGCTCTCATCAAAGCGTACAAGGGAGCGCCTGCGACCGGGCCGAATCGCCAAACCATTCACGACTATGGAGCTACTCTTAGACGTTTCAGTGAATACCTGGTTGAAAACAACAAGCCGGGGATTGCGGCTCGGCTTCACGAGGAGTCGCTGGATGAAGATGCCAAGCGCTATAAGGACTCCAGTGGTGACCGGAGGATCATTGCACTAGCTCAACTCCGAAAGTTCCTGCCGTCCGCCGCACTCGGGCGCGAAATTGCCCTTGCTGCTCGTCCGGAAGACGCAGTCGGCATGGAGGCTCGTGCCATTGGNTGCCATTGGGGACGCCGCTGCGCAGCACAGCGGGCCGCAGAAGGCATTGGGTCGGCCAGAGAAGCTCCCTGGGGAAGCTAATGAAGACGCCGCTGTTCTGCCATCGTCTTTCGTACCAACTGGGCACCATCACCAAGCCTCGGATCCCGCAGAGTCCTTTCGTCCCCTGATCTGGCGCGACGGCGACCAGCGCGCGCCGGACGAGCGGATCGCTGCACAGGACAGGAGCAACCTGCTACCAAGCGAGGAGGTGCCACTGAGGTCACCGGAATTCGCTCCGCCCAGCTTGCGGGCGGGGAATTCCGCCTCGCCAGAGCTCTTTCCTGAGGGGATGTCCCCCGCGGTCGAAGGGTTTTTTGGTGTTTTCGGCGACCCCAGCGGGCGGGTGCTCGGCGCATTGCAATTGCTAGGCGACGAACATATCCACAGGGATTACCAGCTCCTGGAGCAGGAGTTGCAGGGGAACAATCCAGAACTCGCCGCCCGGACGCGGTTCGTGGATCCCCTCGTAGCCAATTATCATCTGCGCTTGGGCTCCGAGAGCGACAAGCTAAGCGCATTCCAGCGCATCGTCCATAATCAGAACGGTAACGACACAGCCGACTTCCTGTTCGTGCCAGTGNGCTAAGCGCATTCCAGCGCATCGTCCATAATCAGAACGGTAACGACACAGCCGACTTCCTGTTCGTGCCAGTGAGCGATGGCGGTAAGACTCTTGCGGAGCGCGGCAAACATTGGTCGCTGCTGTTCGTTGATCGCAGCGACCGGGAACGGCCGGTTGCCTATCATTATGACTCCGTCAGCGGATGGCATGACAAGCTTGCAAAACACCTCGCAGAAAGGCTGGGCGCCAGCCTGGAGACCCGCGTGGACTTACCCCGCATCGCCCAGCAGAGCAACGAGTGGGATTGCGGAGTCTACGTGGTGGACGGCACGCGGGCGCTGGTTGGGCGATTGCAAAGATGGCAGCCAGACCTGCCAGACCTGCCAGACCTGAACCTCAACAACCTCGTCGTCAATCGGCAGGCACTACAAACCCGACTCATGGGTGACGATACATCTGGAACGGCAAATTATCTCACGAACTTTGAACTCATGGACCGACAGGCGCGAGACGCGGTTAAGGAAAGCCCCGTTGGGACGTTTCACCAGCGGATCAAGCGGCTCGGCCAGTCAGCGCGAGCGTTGCACGACAGAGCCCTGGCTCCAGTCGCGCCGGACCAAGGCAACCCAGACTCGGTGTTCGTACGGGACGTTGTTCCCGGGGAAACACGCCATCATCATGCGCCGGATTCGTCAGTGGTTGATCTGAATCCCCCCGCACCGTTCGAGTTGCGTGACCATGCTCGTTCTATGCCGGCGGCGGTGCAGCCAGATCCTCCAGTAGTGGTCTCCGGTCGCGACAAGCGTCCTCTTTATTCCAACGATGCGACCGTTGTCGAAGGGCTGCGGTCAGCACTCTATGCCGGTAAGGTCGGGGAGCGCACGGTCACGGACCATGTAAATTCTCTTCTCGGCTTTGGTCGTTGGCTCTTTGATAATAACAAGCCGGGATTTGCTGCTCGGCTTGACGATCCGTTGCTGGATCAGGATCTCAAGGAGTACCAGCGCGAGAGTGGCTCCTCGAACGTGGCTAGAGCACTGGGTCGTCTCAAAGAGTCGGCGGGCGGAGCGCCAATGGTGGGCCGCGCTGCCCTGAATCCCGACCCTGTCGACGCCGAGCTCATCAGAGATTACAAAGCGGCTCTCATCAAAAAGTACGAGGCAGAGCCTGCGACCGGGCCGAATCCCAAAACCACTCAGGACTATGCGGCTACTCTTAGACGTTTCAGTCAATACCTGCATGAAAACAACAGGCCGGGGATTGCGGCTCGGCTTTACGAGGGGTCGCTGGATGAAGATGCCAGGCGTTATTTGGACTCCAGTGGTAACCGGTGGATCAGTGCACTAGCTCATCTCCGGAAGTTCCCGCCGTACGCCGCACTCGGGCGCGAAATTGCCCTTGCTGCTCGTCCGGAAGACGCAGTCGGCATGGAGGCTCGTGCCATTGGGGACGCCGCTGCGCAGNTGCAAGGGAGCGGACAAGAACACGCCGCGGCGCCCTACGCCGGAGGCAGTGGGTCGATGCTGGGTGCCTCGGTGCTGCAGCCGGGTCACTCAACGGCGCGCGATTCGTCAGTGGTTGATCTGAATCCCCCCGCACCGTTCGAGTTGCGTGACCATGCTCGTTCTGTGCCGGCGGCGCCTGCCGGGCCAGCGTTCGCCAGGGCTGAGGAGACGCCCTCCGCGGTTGGCGAGGCCGCGGTGGCCGAAAGGTGGGCTCGGTTGCAAAAGCAAATGGACGAACCAGTGCATGATCCCGGCCCTCAAGTGGATACATCGCCATGGGAGGCGCAACTCATGGTGCAAGGGAGCGGACAAGAACACGCCGCGGCGCCCTACGCCGGAGGCAGTGGGTCGATGCTGGGTGCCTCGGTGCTGCAGCCGGGTCACTCAACGGCGCGCCATCATGATGCGCCGGATTCGTCAGTGGTTGATCTGAATCCCCCCGCACCGTCCGAGTTGCGTGACCCTGCTCGTTCTGTGCCGGCGGCGGTGCAGCCAGATCCTCCAATAGGGGTCTCCGGTCCCGACAAGCGTCCTCTTTATTCCAACGATGCGACCGTTGTCGAAGGGCTGAGGTCAGCATTGGAGAGCACGGTCAAGCGCCATGTAAATTCTCTTCTCGGCTTTGGTCGTTGGCTCTTTGATAATAACAGGCCGGGATTTGCTGCTCGGCTTCACGAGGAGTCGCTGGATCCGGATCTCAAGGAGTACGAGAGCAAGAGTGGCTCCTCGGACGTGGCTAGAGCAGTGGGTCATCTCAAGACGTGGGCGGGCGGAGCGCCAGTGCTGGACCGCGCCGCTGTCCTGAATAATCCCGACCCTGCCGACGCCGCGCTCATCAGAGATTACACAGCGGCTCCCATCAAAGAGTACAAGGCAGCGCCGACCGGGCCGAATCCCGCTACCATTCAGACCTATGGATCTGCTCCTAGACGTTTCAGTGAATACCTGGTTGAAAACAAAAAGCCGGGGATTGCGGCTCGGCTTCACGAGGGGTCGCTGGATGAAGATGCCAAGCGCTATAACAACTCCGGTGGGATCAGTGCACTAGCTCATCTCCGGAAGTCCGAACTCGGGCGCGAGCTCCCTGGGAAAGCTAATGAAGACGACGCTGTTCTGCCATCGTCTTTCGTGCCAACTGGTACAGCGGAGTTGAGACCAGCGAAGAGGCAAAGGACCCTGAACAGTCGTCTGCAGGACGTTGCCACTGAGCCGCAGCTGAGCGAGATCGGCAATTCAGGCGCTCGCGTGCTGATGCAGGCCGCCACCCATCAAGTGGGTGCATTGCCATNTACGCCGGAGGCAGTGGGTCGATGCTGGGTGCCTCGGTGCTGCAGCCGGGTCACTCAACGGCGCGCCATCATCATGCGCCGGATTCGTCAGTGGTTGATCTGAATCCCCCCGCACCGTCCGAGTTGCGTGACCATGCTCGTTCTGTGCCGGCGGCGGTGCAGCCAGATCCTCCAATAGGGGTCTCCGGTCGCGACAAGGGTCCCCTCTATTCCAACGATGCGACCGTTGTCGAAGGGCTGAGGTCAGCTTACGCGGGTAAGGTCAAGGAGAGCACGGTCAAGCGCCATGTAAATTCTCTTCTCGGCTTTGGTCGTTGGCTCTTTGACAATAACAGGCCGGGATTTGCTGCTCGGCTTGACGAATCGTCGCTGGATCAGGATCGCAAGGAGTACGAGAGCAGGGGTGGCCCCTCGGAGTACGAGAGCAGGGGTGGCCCCTCGATCGTGGCTAGAGCACTGGGTCGTCTCAAGACGTTGGCGGGCGGAGCGCCAGTGGTCGACCGCCCTGTCCGGAATCCCTACCCTGCCGACGCCGCGCTCATCAGAGATTACACAGCGGCTCTCATCAAAGAGTACAAAGAAGCGCCTGCGACCGGGCCGAATCGCGGTACCATTCAGGTCTATGGATCTACTCTTATACGTTTCAGTGAATACCTGCATGAAAACAAAAGGCCGGGGATTGCGGATCGGCTTCACGAGGGGTCGCTGGATGAAGATGCCAAGCGCTATGTGAACTCCGGTGGTAACCGGAGGATCAGTGCACTAGCTCATCTCCGGAAGTTCGCACCCGGGCGCGAAATTGCCCTTGCTGCTCGTCCGGAAGACGCAGTCGGCATGGAGGCTCGTGCCATTGGGGACGCCGCTGCGCAGNATTGCCCTTGCTGCTCGTCCGGAAGACGCAGTCGGCATGGAGGCTCGTGCCATTGGGGACGCCGCTGCGCAGCGCAGCGGGCCGCAGGAGGCATTGGGTCGGCCAGAGAAGCCCCCTGGGAAAGCTAAAGACGGGCGGGTGCTCGGCGCATTGGAATTGCTAGGCGACGAACATATCCAGAGGGATTACCAACTCCTGGAGCAGGAGTTGCAGGGGAACAATCCAGATCTCGCCGCCCGGACGCGGTTCGTGGATCCCCTCGTAGCCAATTATCATCTGCGCTTGGGCTCCAAGAGCGTCATGCTAAGCGCATTCCAGCGCATCGTCCATAATCAGAACGGTAACGACACAGCCGACTTCCTGTTCGTGCCAGTGANGCTAAGCGCATTCCAGCGCATCGTCCATAATCAGAACGGTAACGACACAGCCGACTTCCTGTTCGTGCCAGTGAGCGATGGCGGTAAGACTCTTGCGGAGCGCGGCACCCATTGGTCGCTGCTGTTCGTTGATCGCAGCGACCGGGAGCGGCCGGTTGCCTATCATTATGACTCCTACAACGGATGCAATGACACGCTTGCAAAAGAGCTCGCAGAAAATCTGGGCGCCAGCCTGGAGACCCGCGTGGGCGTATCCCGCATCGCCCAGCAGAGCAACGTGGTGGATTGCGGAGTCTACGTGGTGGACGGCACGCGGGCGCTGGTTGGGCGATTGCAATCGCAGCCAGATAACCTGAACCTCAACAACCTCGTCGTCAATCGGCAGGCACTACAAACCCGCCTCAGGGGTGACAATACATTCGGAACGGCAAATAATCTTACGAACTTTGAACTCATGGACCGACAGGCCCGAGACGCGGTTAAGGAAAGCCCCGTTGGGACGTTTCACCAGCAGATCAAGCGGCTCGGCCAGTCAGCGCCAGACGTTGCTCCCGGGGACCCATTTAAATTTCAAAGTCTTGAGAGCAAGGGGGACGCCGCTGCGCAGCACAGCGGGCCGCAGGAGGAATACAGTTGGCCAGAGTATCTCCCCCCTGGGAAAGCTAATGAAGACGACGCTGTTCTGGCATCGTCTTTCGTGCCAACTGGGCCCCATCACCAAGCCTCGGATCCCGCAGAGTCCTTTCGTCCCCTGATCTACGGCGACCAGGGCGCGCCGGACGAGCGGATCGCTGCACAGGACAGGAGCAACCAGCTACCAAGCGAGAAGGTCCTCATCAACCGTGAGCATGATACAGCGGAGTTGAGACCAGCGAAGAGGCAAAGGACCCCGAACAGTCGTCTGCAGGACGTTGCCACTGAGCCGCAGCTGAGCGAGATCGGCAATTCAGGCGCTCGCGTGCTGATGCAGGCCCCCACCCATCAAGTGGGTGCATTGCCATGGGAGGCGCAGCCCATGATGCTGGGGGACGAGCACCTGGCACCGCATACCGGAGGCAGTGGGTCGATGCTGGGTGCCTCGGTGCTGCAGCCGNTGAACAGTCGTCTGCAGGACGTTGCCACTGAGCCGCAGCTGAGCGAGATCGGCAATTCAGGCGCTCGCGTGCTGATGCAGGCCTCCACCCATCAAGTGGGTGCATTGCCATGGGAAGCGCAGCCCATGATGCAAGGGAGCGGACAAAAACACGCCGCAGCGCCGTACGCCGGAGGCAGTGGATCGATGCTGGGTGCCTCGGTGCTGCAGCCGGGTCACTCAACGGCGCGCCATCATCATGCGCCGGATTCGTCAGTGGTTGATCTGAATCCCCCCGCACGGGTCGAGTTGCGTGACCATGCTCGTTCTGTGCCGGCGGCGGTGCAGCCAGATCGCCCAAAAGTGGTCTCCGGTCCCGACAAGGGTCCTCTCTATTCCAACGATGCGACCCTTGTCGAAGGGCTGAGGTCAGCACTCTATGCCGGTAAGATCGGGGAGATCACGGTCAAGCGCCATGTAGATATTCTTTTCGGCTTTGGTCATTGGCTCGTTGAAAATAACAAGCCGGGGATTGCGGATCGGCTTCACGATTCGTCGCTGGATCGGGATCGCAAGGAGTACGAGATCTGGGGTGGCGGCCCCTCGGCCGTGGCTGGGTCACTGGGTCGTCTCAAGACGTGGGCGGGCGGAGCGCCAGTGGTGGGCCGCCCCGCCCTGAATCCCCACCCTGCCGACGCCGTGCTCATCAGAGAGTACACAGCGGCTCTCATCAAAGCGTACGAGGCAGCGCCGACCGGGCCGAAACCCCGTACCGTTGAGGTCTATGGGTCTGCTCTTAGACGTTTCAGTCAATGCCTGGTTGAAAACAAAAAGCCGGGGATTGCGGATCGGCTTCACGAGCGGTCGCTGGATGAAGATGCCAAGCGCTATATGAAAACCGCTGACATCAGTGCACTAACTCATGTCCGGAAGTTCGCACTCGGGCGCGAAATTGCCCTTGCTGCTCGTCCGGAAGACGCAGTCGGCATGGAGGCTCGTGCCATTGGGGACGCCGCTGCGCAGCACAGCGGGCCGCAGAAGGCATTGGGTCGGCCAGAGAAGCTCCCTGGGGANATTGCCCTTGCTGCTCGTCCGGAAGACGCAGTCGGCATGGAGGCTCGTGCCATTGGGGACGCCGCTGCGCAGACCGCGGCACAAGCTCATGGCCACGCAGGAGAGCAGGGACCCATCTCTCGAGCTCAACAAGTCGCGCCAGCGCCGTTTGAACGGCACTTGGGCAAGAAGCGCGAGGCCCAGGACGGACTGACGAGTACACTTGACAGGAGCAACCTCGTGAACAGCGGGGGCGTCATCATAAACAATGAACATTACACAGCGCTGTTGAGACCGGCGAAGAGGCAGAGGACTGATAATCCGCAAAGCCGCGCCATGGGGCGGCAACTGAGCGAAGCAACCACGACGTCCATCAGCCAAGCCTCCGATCAAGCCCGAGCGGACCTAATGGCTTCCTTCAGAAGCAGGGAGCGCTCCGACGCGGGGCGTTGAGCTCCATGGCTGGGATCAAGCAGAACAGCTCTCTTGACGACAGAGGGGCTGATGCGATCTCCAGACCGGTAGCTCTCGCCGTAATTGATCAGGCTGGTACTGTTGGAAGGCTTGATCAGCCTCGTCACCCCAGTCT
>NZ_AYWR01000056.1:0-7497 GCF_000502935.1 Mesorhizobium sp. LNHC221B00
CAGCTTGAACCATGAGGGGAAGCGCAGGGCCATGGCTGCATCGGCCCTGTCCTGCTGTGCCTTGAGCAGCACGGCATTGCCGACGAGATCGGGCAGTACGCGCGACGTGGGCATAGGCGTCAGCCATGGTGCGGCGGGTATGGTGCAGGGCAGCATGACCACATCCTGCATCTGGTGCGCGACAGCGTCGAACACCATGGCCAGTGATGACAGCCATATCTCATGCTCGGCCCTGGCGATGATGGCGTTGACCGGATCGGGATCAAGGTAAGGCTTACGNCCATATCTCATGCTCGGCCCTGGCGATGATGGCGTTGACCGGATCGGGATCAAGGTAAGGCTTACGATAGGCATCAGGGTCCGGGCGACGCGACTTGGAGTTCCATCCGTTCAGCTCGACACGATGCGGCTCTGTCCTGTCGCTACCATCAGGATTGGTGCCGACTATGGTGTCGACCGTCCTCGCCACAAACCACTTCTCCTGCCCATTGCCGAATGCCTCGAACTGTTCGGTCGTATCGTCGAGCTGCATCGCCTCAACATCCCAGCCCATCACCGCGCGGCGGATGATCAGTTCGGACGGCTTCAGCCGGAGCGTCACCCTGCCCTGCCCGTCATCGCTGGTCATGCGCCGCCATGCATCGCTGACCGCCTTGGCGCCAAGGCCGGCGAAGCGGTCAAGCTCGGGCGCCGGGCGCCAGTCCTCGGGTAGGTCCAGCGCATAGTCGTCGAGCGCCATCACCGCATCGCCGATCGCCTGCGCATCCTCGCACGGCCAGCTGTCGGCGGAAAAGTCCGGCACCGCACCGAAGGCGTTGACGCCGAACGCGTCGACCAGCGACAGCAGTTCGGCGAAACGCCCGGTGCTGTCCCATCCGCCGGCCATCGCCATCGGCCCGTCCTGCCGCCTCGGCACCTTCGGCAACTCGTCGCGCCACGCCCAGGCGATGACATCCTCGACCGGCCCGCTGCGCTTCCCCTGCGCATTGCGGCTCAACGGGCGGTTCTTGCTGGTCACAAAGCCCATTTCGGCACTATCGGCACTGTTTTTCATCATCTGCACTTTCGTTCGAGTAGAATAAACCCTTGCTTTCGCGAGCAAATTAACGATCAAGAACACGCAAGTGCAGGAAGTGCAGGCAATCGCCGATAACGCATAAGACAGAAGCCGCTTGCCCCTATCCCCTTGGCTAAGTCCTCACATGCGGCACATCGAAAACACCTGCACTTGCTGCACTTCCGGCACAACTTGCTGATTTCCCTATCCCTTTGGCAGTGTCGATGACGCGGCGAGGATGGCGGATCGGCACTAGCGGCACTGCGAAAGAGTGCCGACAGACGCGATGTCAGCCATCGCAGCGCGAAGCCTGACCAAGGGGACAAGGGAAAAGAACGCATCATGCGGCCTCGCGCATTTTGCGTGCCGCTATCCGTCCGATGAATTCGAAGTATGCCGGCGGGATCGCCTCGCACAGTTCGGCGATCGTCATCCAGTCGATGCCCATGGCAATGCGCGCTTCGACCACGGTGAATTCGGGAATGGTCTTGTCGAACTTGCGCCGACTATCCCTGGCGCCCTCTCCGTAGATGCCAATCGTTCGGTTGCCCCAATGACCATGCGCGCAAGGCAGATCGAGGTCAGGACGGGAGCGGTCGACAAAATTCGTTTCAAAGTTTCGGTGGCGCCGCAGTTCGGCGCCAGACACACCCAGCGCGAACATGCTGCCGCACAACTTGAACGGGTTGATCAGCGGAGCGCCGACGACGTTTTCGATGCAATAAAGCGCGCCAGAAGCCACCAGGCGCGACCGCGTGGCCGGGATCAGATCCGGATGCGGTCGAGCGTCCGGCATTGTTTTCATCGACGTGTGCGCCTGACATGGCGGCGATGCCCAGATGAAGTCAAACCCGTCGAGCGGGAAGGTGATCGCATCGGCTTGGTGAAACTCGAACGGATAGCGAGGCTGCGGCCGGATATCGACGCCAACCACATCAAAGCCAGCGCGATGCAAGCCCATGCCGGCACCGCCAGCACAGCAGAACAGATCCAGGGCGCGAGGTTTACGCGTCACCGCCCATCCTCCCCATAGCCGCCGGGCTGTTGTCCGTGGTCGCCGCCCTGCGACTGCCATTCGATCCTGATGCCGATGCCGCGATAGAAGGTCTCGCCGTTCGAGCGCGCCTTCTGGAACTGCTTCATCTGTCCGTCCGGCCCCTCGAAGCTCCGCTCGGCCGACTTGGCGAAGCGCTTTTCGAAGGTCGAGCGGTTGAAGGCGAAGACGCCTTCGGACGCCGCGAACTTTTCGAAGGCGTGATAGAGGTCGATCGGCTTTTCCTTGTCGTCGGGGTTGCCGGTGACATGGCAGGCCATGCGGATGAAGGTGCCGATGGCGTCGCTTTCCTGGCGGTATTCGTTCGACGCCGCGCGCACGCCCTCGGGGATCTCCAGCCCGTGATTGAGATATTCGACGGCGCCCTCGACCATCCAANTGCCGATGGCGTCGCTTTCCTGGCGTTATTCGTTCGACGCCGCGCGCACGCCCTCGGGGATCTCCAGCCCGTGATTGAGATATTCGACGGCGCCCTCGACCATCCAAGCGAAGACCGCGCCGGCCTCGGCCCGCAGCTTTCTAGGAAGCGCGCGGTCGGTGTCGCCCTCGGCGATCTGCACCGTCCATGGCACCAGCAGCAGGCGACGCCAGATGCCGTCCGAATCATCGTCGATGCGCGGCTTGTGGTTGCCCGACAGCACGATCTTGAAATGCGGGTCGACCTCGAAGAAGTCCTTGTGCAGGCGGCGTACCGGGATCTTCTCGCCGCCGGTCAGCGTCTTGATCAGCGCGTCCTTGAGCTTGACCCCGGCTTCCGGCTCGGATGCCGCCACCAGCCGCGCGCCGGGCAGCCGGGCGAGATCCGGCGTCGCCTCGCCGCCGCCGCGCTTGTTGTCGCCGGAAAAGCTGTCGATCGACAGCGTCACCGCATAGTCACCCATGATGAAGCACAAGAGGTCGACGAAGGTCGACTTGCCGTTGCGGCCGGCGCCATAGAAGAACAGCATCACCTGTTCGATCGTCAGCCCGGTCAGGAGATAGCCGCAGAAGCGTTTCAGGAAGGCCCGGATCGACTGGTCGGGCTGCACCTTCATGAGAAACTTGCGGAATTCCGGCATTTCTAGCTTTGCGTCGGCGTCCCAATCGGCCTCGACCATCTTGGTGTTGAAATCGCCCTGGCGGTGCTCGCGCAGGCGCGCCTGCCAGCGGGTCAGGAAACGCGGATCCTCGGGATCGCTCTCCTCGTCCTCGACCTCGATCTGGTGGAATTCGATCGTGCCGTTGCGGCAGTTGACGCTGTAGCGGTCGGTGTTGAGATCCTGCACCTTGCGCGCCATGTAGGGCTGGCCCTCGGCGAGCAGGTTGTTGAGCTTCGACGATCCGGCCGTCGACTTGGCNCCTTGCGCGCCATGTAGGGCTGGCCCTCGGCGAGCAGGTTGTTGAGCTTCGACGATCCGGCCGTCGACTTGGCGTGGCGGCGACGCGAGCCGATGCGGGCGCCGAGCTGGTCAACGATGCGCTTGGCCGCCTCGACCGCCATCTCGTAGTCGCGCTTGCGCGCCAGAGCGCCAATGTCCGGCAACCGCTTGCCCTTGTCGGCTTCCATCCGCGCCAGCGCTTCCATCGCCACTTCGCCGGCGGCGATGACGGCATGCTCGTCGTCGCTCGGCTCGATGATGCCGGCTTCCTTGCGGATCAACTCGGCTGTTCTGTGCGCCAGCTGGCGGATCAGCGAGCCGTCCTCGTCTTCCTTCCAGCGCTTGCCGTCGAAGACATGCCAGCCGATATGCGCCACGCAGATGGCGATGTGACTGGCCGCGCCCGCATGCTCCTTCGCCAAGTCGCCGAAGCGGCGACGCAACCGGCGGCCATTGCCGATATCGGTTTCCGGCTCGGCAGCGCAGGCCGCGAGCAGCAACCGATCGGGCGTCGGATCATCGCCTTCTGGCGGCAGATCGTCGTCCGGAAAATCCGGCTGAAAGTCGTCATCCTCCTGCATGCGTCAGGTCGCCGAAGCCTCGCCTTGCGGCGAATTGAGGGACCGGATCATGTCATCGAGATGAGATGCCGAGATATATTCCCAGACGACGCCAAGTCCGCCACACTCATGGCACCCGGAACCGACATAGCAGCCAAACATTTTGCTATACGGAAAGTATCCCGTTTCGGCGCCTTCATTTGTTTCATGGCAACCGGTGCATGCGCGCCAGCCGCAGGCCGCCCCATCTTGTTCGCCTTCCTCCATCACTTCCTTGATACGGGCGGCAAAATCGATGTTGTCTTGTGCCATTCCCCTACCCCATCCGCCCCATGCGCACGCGCGTCGTCACGCTGCGCAGATAGGGCCGTTCCTCCAGCACCACCCCTGGCCGTCGCCAGGACTGCCGGCCGGCGCGCTCGGTGCGATCCTCCTGGCGGAAATTCGACGCCATGCGGTTGATCGCCTGAAACACGCGCAGCTGTTGCGCCGTCGAGCGGTCGAAACGGTGCGCCATGTAGAGGTCGTAAAGCTCGGCGCCGCGCTTCATGCGGCGGTTGTTCCAGTCTTTCCGGCATTTTGGCGCGCAGAACTCGCGACCGCTCGCCCATTCGAACGGCTCGCCGCATTCCAGGCAGGCGTCTAGGCGCGCCATCAGGAAACGGCCTCCAGATCGTCAACCGCCTCGTCGTCGTGCAGCGGCGCGTCGGAAGCCGCTTCCGGCCCCGTGCCGCGCTCCAATCCGGCGAGCGCGTCAGCCGAAACCGCCGATGTTTCGCGCGTCATGTTGATGCGCGCCTGGCGAAAGTACTTGTCCTTCAGCTCGAAGCCGAGGCCGCGCCGGCCCGACTGCACCGCCGCCCAGACTTCCGAGCCGATGCCGAGGAACGGCGTGAAGACGATGTCGCCGGGGTTGGACCACAGGTCGATGCAGCGCTCGATGACGTCGAGCTGCAGCGGCGCGATATGCGCCTCGTCGCCGGCATCCTTCGCCGTCAGGTATTGCAGGGTGCGGGATTGCCGGATGTCCATCCACACCGGCGAGGCATAGCGCTGCCAGACCTCGATCGAAAACCAGTTGCGGCTGTCATTGTCGGTGGTGAATTTGGCATAGTCCGGCCCGGCGCCCTCGCCGACATAGCGTTTCAGCGCACCGGCCACCGGCTCGGGATTGTCGCCCGGCTTGCGGAAGGCGACGATATAGTCGGCCAGCGCCTGCCCCGAAATGGTCGAGTCCTTCACCACCTGCTTGTGGTTGAGCCGATGCGACTTCGACCGCGCCTGCGCCACCACGGCATCCTTCCAGATGCAGACCTCGGAATGGAAATGCCAGCCGGCATCCTGCCAGGCGCGAATGACCTCGCCGCGAAAGTCGCGCATGCCGATGAAGCCGTCGCGCCGCTTCGAGGTCGGCAGCTGCATGACATGCACCGCCTGGATGCGCCCGGGCATGGTGATGCGCAGCATTTCCGAAATCAGGAACTGGTAGTGCTGCCAGAAGGTCTTGCCCTCGGAATTCGACAGATCGCGATCCGAGCCGGAGAATTTATACAGGCCTTCAAAGGGCGGCGAATGCACGCCGAACTGCACGCTGTCGCCCGGCACCGCCCGGATCAGCTCGCAGCTGTCGCCCTGATAGATGGCGTAGCGGTCGGTGACGTCCTGGTCGACGGCTTTGATGGCGGGAAGCTTTTTCATGCGGCGCCGCCTTGCAGGACGGCGCGACCAGCATCTGTGAGCGACGGTTGGGAGCCGATATAGTCGGTGATCAATCCAGAACCGCGCAAAGCATCAAGGCAGGCCCCGAGCCATGCGCCCCACTCTGCCCAAGGGCGCTTTCCTGCCACCATTTCCAGAACCTGCATTTCACGCGGCGTGATGGTCATGCGAATTCCTCCCAAGCCGGCAGCCGCAACTTCTGTTTCGGCTGNCCTGCATTTCACGCGGCGTGATGGTCATGCGAATTCCTCCCAAGCCGGCAGCCGCAACTTCTGTTTCGGCTGGTAGTCGTGACGCTCCAGCGCAGCACCCCGCACCGCGACCGACGACAGATCGGCCATGTGGCGCACCATCGCGGCTGCCATGCGTTCGGCGTCGGCTTCCTTGCGGTCCTGGTTGGCGACCACAGCGCCTTCGGTGTCGGCGGCGATGAAGTCGGCAGTCACCGGCATCTTCTGCCCGAACCGCCAGAAGCGGCGGATCGCCTGGTAGACCTGCTCGAAACTGTCGTTGAGGCCGACGAAGCCGGTGCGGTNCGAACCGCCAGAAGCGGCGGATCGCCTGGTAGACCTGCTCGAAACTGTCGTTGAGGCCGACGAAGCCGGTGCGGTGGCAGTGCTGCCAGTTCATGCCGAAGCCGCAGATCGTCGGCTTGGTTACCAGCACTCGGATCTTGCCCTGGCCGAACGCCTTGATTTTCTCTTCCTTGTAATCGTCATGGTCGCTGCCGCGCACCTCGACGGCGCCGGGGATGGCCTTGGTGACGCCCTCGGTCTCGGCGTTGAGGTTGCCCCACCAGACGAAGGTTTCATCGGCCGGCGTCAGCGCCACGGCGCGGGCAATGCGATGCTCGATCGTCGACTTGCGCGCGTGGTTGCGCTCCTGCATCGTCTTGGCCGCGACAGGCAGCAGCGAAAACTGCCCGGCGTCTTCCCAATGCGAGCCGGTCTCGACGACATGCAGTCGTTTGGTCAGCGGCGGCAGCTCATACCCGTCGTCGGAATAGCCGAGGTCGGACGGCTTTCGCAGCATCACCGCCCATGACGCCATCCATGCCCAGAAATCATTCTCGGCATGGCCCTTCAGCCGCCAGTTGCGCGTTTCCGACCCGTCATGGGTGAAGAACGTCGCCAGCATCGAGAAGTAGGACATCACGCCCAGAAACTCGGCATGGCTGCCAAGCTCCATGAAGTCATTCGGCGCCGGCGTCGCGGTGGCGGCAAGGCGGAACGGGATCGGCTTGGCGATCTCGATCAGCCGGTTGCGGTAGTGGCCGTCGAAGCTTTTCAGGATCGAGCTTTCGTCGAGCGCGATGCCGCCATAGTTGGCGAGGTTGAACAGGTCGAGCTTCTGGTAATTGGTGATCGCGGTTTCGTCGACGACGCCGTCGCGCGTCACCACCTTAGCCGACAGTCCGTATTTTTTTGCCTCGTCCTCATGCTGCGGCCCGACCGCCAGCGGCGCGAACAGCAGCACCGGCCGACCGGTATGGTTGGACACGACGCGCGCCCAGACCAGCTCCATCAAGGTTTTGCCCAGACCGGTGCCGGCGAAGATCGCCGCCCTGCCCCGCCTGAGAGACCAGCGCACGATGTCGCGCTGGTGCGGAAAGAGAAAATCCGGCAGTTCCGGCAGCGTCACCAGCCCGCTGGCGACATCGGCGACGCGCTTCTGCGCGAGGAAATCGTGATAGGCCTGCAGCGTCATGCCGCCACCTGCCTGGTGGCGCTGGTCATGTGCCTGCGGCAA
>NZ_AYWR01000057.1:0-5339 GCF_000502935.1 Mesorhizobium sp. LNHC221B00
GGATGTTCAGGCCGCCTTCGGCAAGATCGTCCGGGTCCTTCTGCAGTGCCATCTTGGCGCGCGCCGCATCGAGCGCGGCCATGGCGATGGCGCCGGTGCCGATGTTCTTGTGGTTGGTGTGGAACAGCGCCACACCATCGCTCATCGCGGCGTTGGCAGTCAGCACCGCATAGACGAGGTTGCCAACGGTGCGGATGGCAGCGCGGCCCATGCGCGACGGGATGCGCGTGAAAACGCTCATGTCGTCGTTGATGATCGCCTGGCGGGTGATGGCGAACATCTTGCCGTAGGTGGCAAGCTGGATGCTCTCGCCGCGATCGCCGATCGTGCCATAGGTGTATTCGCCACCTTCAGGCACTTCGGCCAGTGTCGGGAACAGGTTGAGGTCGACGCGCTTGGCCGGCTTGAAATCCGACAGCGATCCCTTGGCCGTCCATTTGGCGAAGGTTTCCTCGGCTTCGAGGTAGCCCTTGAGCATCGACTTGTTGGCGACNCAGCGATCCCTTGGCCGTCCATTTGGCGAAGGTTTCCTCGGCTTCGAGGTAGCCCTTGAGCATCGACTTGTTGGCGACGTTGGCCAGCACTTCGACAAAATCACTGGTGGTGTGCTGGCCGCCGGCCATGACGAAATGCGGCATGCCGAGCGCGGCGCCGACCATGGCCATCGGATCGCCGGTGACCATCTTGATGCCAGCCTTGTCGAGGCTGGCGCGCGCCACTTCGCGCAGGCTCATCGACGAGAATTCGTTGACCTCGCCGCCGGCAAGACCAGCCTTGGACAGGAGCGACTTCTCGACGCCCTGGCGGAAACGGTCGCGCTCATCGGCGGTGACCATCGCGAAGGGCAGCGTGTGCCCCTGCCCCTTGTCAGGATCGCGATCGGCGACCGCGTCGATGATCAGCGCGGTGGCCTTTTCGAGACTGCCGGCAGCGTCCTTGATAACCTTCTCGGTCGCATCGAAGCCGATCTTGGCGCGGCCAGCCATCTGATAGATCTTCAGGTTCACAGCATCGGTGGTCATCGTCGGCTCGACGACAATTTCCGGCTGCTCGAATGTAACGGCCTTGGTGACCGTGACGGGCTTGGTCTGGTCCGCCGCAGGTGCAGGAGTGGTCATAGTGGTTTCCTTTCCAGGGTTGAGCGGCGCGGCGAGAACCGCAACCATCGGAAGGCTCGCGGCCTTGCGATTTGCTGACAGCGCGGCGAGATCGGCCGGCGCGTTCTTGTAGGTTTGATAGTCGAAGTTCGCATCGGCAACGGC
Organism: Mesorhizobium sp. LNHC221B00; assembly: GCF_000502935.1. Taxonomy (NCBI): domain Bacteria; kingdom Pseudomonadati; phylum Pseudomonadota; class Alphaproteobacteria; order Hyphomicrobiales; family Phyllobacteriaceae; genus Mesorhizobium; species Mesorhizobium sp. LNHC221B00. The sequence continues at coordinate 1,263 of NZ_AYWR01000057.1, forward strand.
CGGATCGCCGTCCTCAGTGGCGGCGGTGGCAAAACCTTTCGCCATAGCCTCGGTTGGCGAAAGCCATGTCTCGTCCTTCATCATTTTGCGAACTTCAGCATCGGAACGGCCGCTATGATCCGCATAGACAGCGGCGTAGACGCCGGTCAGGACATCGAGCGCGGCGGCGTTCTTGCGGTGCGCGTCGGCAGGCCCAAGCGTGATGCCGGACGGCTCATGGATCATCATCAAGCTGCCGAGTGGCATTTCCACAGTATCGCCAGCCATGGCGATCATCGATGCGGCGGAAGCGGCGACGCCGTCGACGACGATGGCCACCTTGCCATCATGTCGCTTCAGCGCATTGTAGATGGCCGCCCCTTCGGTGGCGACGCCGCCGCCGGAATTGAGGCGCACGGTGATATCGCCGCTCATCTCGGCAAGCGCGTTGACCACGTCGGCGGCGGTGAAGCCGGCGCCTTCCCAGAAATCATGGAAGCCGACCGGTCCATAGAGGATCATGTCGCCACCGACGATCAGGTTATTGTCCATTGCGGTGTCTCCTATCGCGGCATGACGGTCAGGCGGCGCGCCGCGCCTTGACGCGGACACCGGGAGTGCCGGGGCCTTGCGGCATCTGGTAGCCACGCCTAACGATTTCCGACGGGTTGCCAATCACGACTTCACGCGTCTTGACGACGATGCCGAGCGCCGAGTCGCCAGCTTTATGACCGTCGACCCAGCGCCAGTAAGGTGCCAATTCGCCGGCCTCAACGTGCAGACTTATAAGGCGCCAATGACCACGAACCTCATGCTCGCGTTTCCCGGTCCCGCACCCCTCGCCGCCCTTCAGGACGCCGCGCATCTCGCTGGTGTCTGGAAGGTTTAAGGAAACGACGTTGTGCGAATAGAACGGCCTGCCAAGCTGGGCGCGACGGCGTAGCATCACACGATCGGCGGGCGACGGGACAACCCGGCGAACTGACACCATTCTGCTCGAAGCGAGCACCGACAAAAGGAAAGCACCCATCAGCATCCCACGGGAAAGGCGATCGAAATCGAAGCCGTCAACCGCCTCTCCGTACCTTGTCGCGGAGCAGGTAACAGCATTCCCTGAAATGCTGCCCCAATGAATAGCGCCGACAGGCAGCACCAAATTTTGGTTGGAAAAGGGCTGGAAACAGAGCAGCAGCAATTCTCCATTAACAACTTCAGGTGTCCATCCGTAGCGATACCCGCCGATAGAGCATTCCAGCCAGAAATCATTTGAAGGGAATTTTGCTATTCTCTCGATGTCGCGCAGCTGCTGGTTTTCATAAACTGCTACAACTTGATCCATCGTTTCTTGGTCAAAGACATAACGGTCAACCTTGCCTGACCACTTCTCCGACCAATGCGACGCATGATTTTCCGACGGCAAGGCCAGTTTGTTTCGAACTCTCTCAATGAGCAGATCTTTTGTTGGACGCAACTTTAAAAGGTCATCACACAGCAACATCGCCATTTCACTCCTTTGGCGCAAAGCGTTGAAGCTTTGCAGCGACGCTTGGGCTGACGACCGTCTCAAAGCTCTCGCCACCAGGGATTTGCAGGATCACCCGCGTTCCCAAAGCAGTAGGATCTCCTGTCGTGTCCGCTGCTGGCGTCGCGGCGGTGACCGCGTTGCCGGCCGCCGTGCGCATGCGTGGATCTGAATCGAAGATCAGGCCGAAATCGTCGGCCCGCTTGTTAGAACCGGCAATCTCAGCATCGAGATCCTCCGGATCGAAGCCAAACTTGCGTTGCGATTCCGGCCGCGACGATAGGCCGATGCGGATCGCGTCGCGCTCGGCGGCGATCTCTTCCTTCGGGTTGACCATCTCGCGGCGCGGTGGCGTCCACATCAGCACGGCAGCGGACAGGTCGCGCGCCAGGACAAGTTGCGCGGCTTCGAGAAACCAGCGCCCGACGGGGGCGCAGAGCTGCGGCACCATCATGAAGTTCTGAGCAGTTGCAATGGTGCGCTGGAATTCCAGCCATCCCATGCGGCCGGACGAGAAATTGACGCCGGTCAGGTCGCCGGACAGAACCTCGTAAGAGACGCCGAGACCGACCGCGATGTCGCGCAGTTCGGCGGCCTTGTAGCCGGCATATTCGCCGACTGATGGCGGCGAGCCGAAGGTGACTTCCTCGCCCGGCTTCAGGCGCTGGATCATGCCCGGTTCCAGGCTTTCGACCTGGTAGATGCCACCGGCGTCTCTCTGTGTCGCCTTGTTCGGGTCGGCCGCGGGCATCACGGTCGAGACGTTTTCTTCCGACTGGATGAAGGCGGCGAAACAGGCGGCGACCTTCTGCCGGATCAGCTGCGCATCGGCATAATCGGCGAGATCGCGCATCTTGAGGATGACCGGCGCGAACCATGTGACGCCGCGCGCCTGGCCGGGCCGGTCGGCGCGGAAGATGTGGGCAATTTCAGACGCCGGAACCAGATGACTTTCATAGGCGATGCCGGAATAGGAACCGGGATGCTGGCTGTAGAGCCAGTAGCCGACAAGGCGCCCGATCGGATCGAACTGGATGCCCTGGACCATATAGCCGCCATTGTTGGCGACCGGACCATCCTTGCTCGAATCGATGTAATCCGGCTCCAGGACTTCCAATTGAAACGGCAGCGGCAAGCCGTCAGAAGCGCGGCGCGGACGGCGGCGCACCAGCGCTTCGCCAGCTTCCGCGACCGTTGCCATGGTGAGCCACTGCAACCCATAGAGATTGGTGCGGCCGCGCGCGTCGCACGCCGTCGTGTCGAGATGCGCCTTGACCAGGTCGAGCAGCCTGGCCTTGACCGTCTTCGGCACATTGCCTGTTATGGACGGGATGATGCCCGTGCCGACGATGTTGTTGGCCAGCACCGACTTGCCGCGCGCGGCGTGCGCATTGTTGCGCACCATGTCGCGCGCCACATCGCGCAGCCGCGACAGCGCCGGCAGGTTTTCGGCATTGGCGTCGGTCGACACCACGCGCCAGCCCTGCGAACGGCGGCCACGCGTGGCGCCGTCGAAGGCCATGGTCGCTTGGCTCATCGCTGCCATGCGCGCGCGGCTCTGGGCACGACGCTCGGCCATGCCTGGCGCGACGACGGCTATGGCGCGGTCAAGCAGACCCATCAAAGACCCCTGTCGAAGCTGGCGACGGTGCGGCGCGGCGGTTGAGAGCCGTCGACTTCGGACTGCATTTCCTTGAGCGCCTTCCGCATCTCGCTAAGCGACTGGTATTGGGTCAGCGTCTCGCCGTGCTTAAACGTCAGCACGCCGGAGGCGATGGCATTCTTGAGGGCGTCGATCTGGGTCTGCGTGTAGGCCATCGCCCTATCCTTTCAGCCAGCCGGAGCGCGCATTGACGAAGCGCTCACCCTTCGGCGCGTTCTTGTCTTCCGCCTGTTTCTGCGCCGGCTTCGGCACCGGCATCGCCGNCTATCCTTTCAGCCAGCCGGAGCGCGCATTGACGAAGCGCTCACCCTTCGGCGCGTTCTTGTCTTCCGCCGGTTTCGGCGCAGGTTTCGGCACCGGCATCGCCGCCTGCGCGAGCAAGGGCGCCGGCGCGAAGAAATCGAGATCGCCGGGCAAGCCGCGCTCGGCGGCAAGATGCTTCCATTGATCCTCGGTCATCCGTGACAGGCCGAGATAATCGGCCAACGCCGAATTGTAGACCTCGCAGTCGAGCAGGTGATTTTCCTCGCCGCGGCGAACCGTCCAGACGCGCCGGACCCGGCCTCGGAAGGTCTCGTTTGCCAGATATTCCGAGGTGATCTGGCGGAAATAGACTTCGTCCTGCCAATGACCGAAATGGATATAGCCCGGCGGGTTGACAGGCTGGCCGGCGGCTACACCTTCCTTGCGCAGATCGGCGTAGAAAGCGCCTTTCAGCGGCCAGGTGCCGACCGCCCAGACCATGGCGCCGTTGCGGATGCGCTTGCCGTTGAAATCGATATCGACCGGCGACGGCTGGCCGAGCGGCGGGCGGCTCCAGCCATCGACGCCCTTCAGTGCGAAAGTCGCCGGCTTGCCGCGCACCCAGGTGTAGACGATATGGCTGCGATAGCCGCTGTCGACGCCGAACAGG
>NZ_AYWR01000058.1:0-4478 GCF_000502935.1 Mesorhizobium sp. LNHC221B00
GATGGTTCTGGCGCGGCCGATCGAGGAGCGGCACGCGGCCGTGCTGGCCTTGCTCGCCGACGGCGAAGCCTGGTCGAGCTCGGCCCTGGCGCTGGCGCTCGGAACCGGCCAGCGCAGCGTGCAGAGGGCGCTGGAGCCGCTCGCCGAGACCGGCAAGGTGCAGTCTTTCGGCCACGGCAGGGCGCGCCGCTGGATGACGCCGCCGGTGGCGGGTTTCACGACCACCTTGTTACTCCCGGCACCGCTCCCGCAAGGGTAGGAAGGGATGAACGACCACAATCGAGGACAAAGACATGAAACATTCAGCGGCCGAAATCCTGCGCGAATACGGACCCTTTCCGGGGGTGAACAGCGTGCATGGCGTGAGTTTTGACGGCAACAATGTCTGGTTTGCCTCGGGCGACAGGCTGAACGCCTTCGATCCGCAGAGCGGGCAGGCGTTGCGTTCGATCGATGTCGCGGCCCATGCCGGCACTGCCTATGACGGCAAGCACTTCTTCCAGCTCGCCAATGATAGCATCCATAAGATCGACCCGGATACCGGGGCGGTTCTGGCCACCATTCCCGCGCCCGGCGGCGGCCGCGACTCCGGGCTGACCTGGGCCGAAGGGACGCTCTGGGTGGGGCAGTACCGCGAGCGCAAGATCCACCAAATCGACCCGGAGACCGGGACGATCCTGCGCACCATCGAATCCAACCGCTTCGTCACCGGGGTGACCTGGGTGGATGGCGAATTGTGGCACGCCACCTGGGAAGGCGACGAGAGCGATTTGCGCCGTGTCGACCCGCAAACCGGCAAGGTTCTGGAGACGCTCGACATGCCGGCGGGCATGGGTGTCTCGGGGCTGGAATCCGATGGCGGCGACCGCCTGTTCTGCGGCAGCACATCCGCCGGCGTGGTGCGGGCGGTGCGCCGGCCAAAATGAGCCGGGTGCTCTGTCGGAGACAACCGGCACCTCAGGTCCGTGCCGGGATTTTGTCCGCCGACGACTGGCCGTTGTCCAGGGAGGTCCCTAGATAGGCTGCGTTGGGCGACCGCCCGGACATTTCTTCGCAAAGGACCTGACCATGCCAGAACAGATCACATTGAACGATGGTGCCGCCATTCCACAGCTTGGCCTTGGCGTCTGGCAGGTCGATGCCGGCATCACCGCGCAAGTGGTAGGCTGGGCAATCAAGGCGGGTTACCGGCTGATCGACACAGCCGAAGGCTACCAGAACGAGGAGGGGGTCGGCGAGGCGATCCGCGCTTCCGATGTGGCGAGAAGCGAGCTGTTCATCACCTCGAAGCTGCGCAACGGCGCCCACCAGCGCGACGCGGCTCTCACGGCCTTCGACGACACGATGAAGAAGCTCGGCATCGAGCAGCTCGACCTGTTCCTGATCCACTGGCCGGTGCCCAGCCAGGACAAATATGTCGAGGCGTGGAAGACCCTCATCGAACTCAAAAAGGCCGGCCGCATCAAGTCGATCGGCGTTTCGAATTTCAACCAGGACCATCTGGAGCGCATCATCGGCGAGACGGGCGTGACGCCCGTCGTCAACCAGATCGAATTGCATCCGCGCTTCCAGCAACGCGCGCTCAGGGATTTCCATGCCGGGCATAACATCCACACCGAAAGCTGGAGCCCGCTGGGCAGCGGCCGTCTGCTCAGCGACCCGACCATCGCGAGCATCGCCAAAAAGCACGGCAAATCCGCCGCGCAGACGATGATCCGCTGGCACCTCCAGGAAGGGCTGATCGTGATCCCGAAGTCTATCCACCAGGACCGCGTCGCGGCGAATTTCGATGTCTTCGATTTCGAGTTGGACGCGCAGGACCTGGAGACGATCCGGGGCATGGATTCGGCTGACGGCCGCAACGGACCGAACCCCGCCACGGCGGCGTTTTTGTTTTAAAAGTTTGACCTGAAGGAGCCGGCGGCGAAGCGGCCAATCTCCCCCCAAGTGGGGGAGATGCCCGGCAAGGCAGAGGGGGGCGCTGTTCCGCCGGCATATCAGTTTGTGCCGCCCAAATCAGCAGCGATGACAATATGTTGGCAGACATTGTCGATGTCGCGAATCACATCGTCGTTGCAGAACCGCAGCACGCTCCAGCCGTCCTGTTCCAGACGCATGGACCTTGAAGTTTGCGCCCTACGGCGCCCCCCTCTGTCCTGCCGGACATCTCCCCCACGAGGAGAGAGATTGGCAGCTTCGCCCTTTGTGCTAAATCCCGGATCCGTCCAATTGCTGTGCGTCTTCGCCTTCCCAGGGGGCCGGCATCGAGCCGCCGCGGCTGAGATTGGCGGAGGGCAGGGGCATCCAGCATTTGAGTTCCGGCTCGGCGTATTCGACGACGCGGCCCGGCGAGGAATCCGATGCGCGCCAGCCTTCGCCGGCGAACTGGTCGCCGCGTGCCCAGTAGGCGAGGTCGACTTCGGCCGGCCCCTGTTCGGACGGGCGGACCGTGACCAGGATCCGGCTGCCGTCCTTGGGCGCCGTCGACATGTGGCGCCACCGTTCGGGCTCGTCCATCGCATTTCCTCCTGCCTTGGTACGAGATGAAGTGTCGCCTCGCCATCGGAGGCGGTCAACCCAAACTTTGTAGGATTATACCGGCCACAGCCGTCCTGGGCTTGGCGATACTCGCCAGGACAAGGAGAGCATATGAGTGACGAGATCGAGCCGATGCTGGCTGGGGGCGAAATGAAACTCTACTTCAGCCGCAATCCCAATCCGCGCCTGGCGGTCGCGGTTGCGCGTTACCTCAAGGCTGATGTGACCTTCGGATTCGCGTCACCCTTCGCGCCAGGGCAAGCGGAGCGATTTCGGCCGCTCAATCCCAATCTTTCGCTGCCGATACTGGTGTGGCCGGGAGGCAGCCTGTGGGAGGCGGACGCCATCGCCTGCCGGCTGTCGCGCGATGTCGGATCCAATTTCTGGCGCACTGGCGATGATGAACCCGATATGATCCGCTGGCTGAGCTGGGGCAAGGAGAACTTCGCGCGGGCCTGCGACATGGTGCATTTCGAGCGTGGCACCAAGCAGCGCTATCATTTGGGCCCAATCGATCGCCAACTGGTTGAGGAGGGGCTGAAGCTGTTCCACACGATGGCGGCGATCCTGCAGGCGGCGCTGGCCGGGCGGCAATGGCTGGTCGGGGCCCGGGTCTCCTACGCCGATTTCCGCATGGCGACGTTCCTGCCGTTCAACGATGTCGGCGGCCTGCCGCTCGGTGATTATCCCGTCCTTGCCGGCTGGTATCGCCGGCTCGAAGCGATCGAAGCCTGGCGCGACCCGTTCAACGGGCTGGATGCACCGCCCTTGCCGCCGGTGCCGCGGCAGGGTGATGGCTGGAACTGACGACCGGCGTATACACAAAGGAAACTTGAAAACGCCGGTCGCCGGGCGGGGGTTGGGACGCACCACGTTGGGGCGCGATGCAAAGTCAGGCTACGCGGATGTCCGGCATCTTCAATTTGAACACCGGCCCATGGTGAACAACCGGTTACTATCCACAGGCTCCATCCGGCTAACGGCATCTCTCGCGGCTGTGCGCAACGTCGGCCTGCCGGCCATCGGTGCTCGACGGGCCATGCTCCGGTTGATAAGCCCGTCTGCGAAGGAGCTGATGAGTCTGGCATGACCGTTGCGATCGAGATGGGAAACACGATGGCGGGCGCCCCGGCGACGCTCGATCTCGAGGAGCTGCTGGCGACCCGGCTTCTGGTGCAGGGCAATTCGGGCTCCGGCAAGTCGCACCTCCTGCGCCGGCTGCTGGAGCAGAGCGCGCCTTGGGTGCAGCAGACCATCGTCGACCCGGAAGGCGACTTCGTATCGCTGGGCGACCGCTACGGCCATCTGGTGATCGATGCCGAGGAGCATACCGAGCGCGGCTTGCAGGCCGCCGGGGAGCGGGCGCGCATCCACCGCGTCTCGACCGTGCTCAATCTCGAAGGGCTCGATGCCGAGAACCAGATGCGGCGCGCCGCCGCCTTCCTCGGCGGGCTGTTCGAGGTCGCCCGCGACCACTGGTATCCGATGCTGGTGGTGGTGGACGAGGCGCAGTTGTTCGCGCCGGCCGTGGCCGGCGAGGTTTCGGACGAAGCGCGCAAACTGTCGCTCGGCGCGATGACCAACCTGATGTGCCGTGGCCGCAAGCGGGGGCTCGCCGGCATCATCGCCACGCAGCGGCTGGCCAAGCTTGCCAAGAACGTCGCCGCCGAGGCCTCCAATTTCCTCATGGGCCGCACCTTTCTCGACATCGACATGGCGCGCGCCGCCGACCTCCTGGGCATGGAGCGGCGGCAGGCCGAGGCTTTCCGAGACCTGGAGCGCGGGCAGTTCATGGCGCTGGGTCCGGCACTGTCGCGCCGGCCGCTCGGCCTGCGCATCGGCCCGACCGATACCAGCCCGCGCAACGGCACGCCGCGGTTGATGCCGCTGCCGGAATCCGCGCTCGAGGATGCCCGCGCCGTCATCCTGGCCGCCCCGCC
>NZ_AYWR01000059.1:0-4168 GCF_000502935.1 Mesorhizobium sp. LNHC221B00
GGATGTTCAGGCCGCCTTCGGCAAGATCGTCCGGGTCCTTCTGCAGTGCCATCTTGGCGCGCGCCGCATCGAGCGAGGCCATGGCGATGGCACCGGTGCCGATGTTCTTGTGGTTGGTGTGGAACAGCGCCACGCCATCGCTCATGGCGGCATTGGCGGTCAGCACCGCATAGACGAGGTTGCCAACGGTGCGGATGGCAGCGCGGCCCATGCGCGACGGGATGCGGGTGAAAACGCTCATGTCGTCGTTGATGATCGCCTGGCGGGTGATGGCAAACATCTTGCCGTAGGTGGCAAGCTGGATGCTCTCGCCGCGGTCGCCGATCGTGCCATAGGTGTATTCGCCACCTTCAGGCACCTCGGCCAGCGTCGGGAACAGGTTGAGATCGACGCGCTTGGCCGGCTTGAAGTCCGACAGCGATCCCTTGGCCGTCCATTTGGCGAAGGTTTCCTCGGCTTCGAGGTAGCCCTTGAGCATCGACTTGNCAGCGATCCCTTGGCCGTCCATTTGGCGAAGGTTTCCTCGGCTTCGAGGTAGCCCTTGAGCATCGACTTGTTGGCGACATTGGCCAACACCTCGACGAAGTCGCTGGTCGTGTGCTGGCCGCCGGCCATGACGAACTGGCGCATGCCGAGCGCAGCGCCGACCATGGTCATCGGGTCGCCGGTGACCATCTTGATACCGGCCTTTTCGAGGCTGGCGCGCGCCACTTCGCGCAGGCTCATCGACGAGAATTCGTTGACTTCGCCACCGGCTAGGCCAGCCTTGGACAGGATCGACTTCTCGACGCCCTGGCGGAAGCGGTCGCGCTCGTCGGCCGTCACGGTGGCAAAAGGCGGCTTCGGCGCACCACCTTCAGGGTCGGCGGCGGCAATGTGGTCGATGACCAAAGCGCTTGCCTTTTCGAGGCTGCCGCCGGCGTCGGCGATGATCTTCTGCGTGTCGGCGAAGGACATCTTCGCGCGCCCGCAGAGTTCGTAGATTTTGACGGCGATGGTATCGCCAGCCATGACCGGCGCGGGATTTGCCGGAGCGGCCGGAGCGGCCGGATCGATAATGACGGCGGGGATCGGTGCCGCCGCAGGCGTAGGAGTGGTCATAATGGGTTCCTTTCCATTGTTGAGCGGCGCGGCAAGAACCGCCACCATCGGAAGGCTTGCAGCCTTGCGATTTGCTGACATCGCGGCGAGGTTCGCCGGCGCGTTTCTGTAGGTCTGATAGTCGAAGCCGGCGTCGGCGACGGCCGGCTCGCCTTCCTCGGTCGCCGCCGTGGCAAAGCCCTTGGCGACGGCATCGTCGGGGGACAGCCAGGTTTCGGCTTTCATCATGGCGCGCACATCGACCTCGGCAAGGCCGCTGCGGTCGGCATAGACCAGGGCATAGACGCCGGTCAGGACATCGAGAGACGCGGCATTTTTGCGATGCGCATCGGCCGGCCCAAGCGTGATGCCGGCCGGCTCGTGGATCATCATCACGCTGCCGAGCGGCATGGTGATGGTGTCGCCAGCCATGGCGATGAGTGAGGCGGCCGAGGCAGCAACGCCGTCGACGATGATGGCCACCTTGCCGTCATAGCGCTTCAGCGAATTATAGATCGCGGCGCCCTCGGTGGCGACGCCGCCGCCGGAATTGAGGCGCACGGTGATGTCGCCGCTCATCTCGGCGAGCGCGTTGACGACATCGCCAGCGGTGAAGCCTGTGCCTTCCCAGAAGTCGTGGAAGCCGATCGGCCCGTAAAGGATCAGTTCGCCGTTGACGACCAGGCTATTGTCCATTGCTGTTGTCTCCTGTCGTGTCCGACGGGGCCGCTGGCGTGGCGGCGGTGACCGCATTGCCTGCCGCAGTGCGCATGCGTGGATCTGAATCGAAGATCAGGCCCAGATCGTCGGCGCGCTTGTTGGATGCCGCAATTTCGGCATCGAGATCTTCCGCATCGAAACCGAACTTGCGTTGCGATTCCGGCCGCGACGACAGGCCGATACGGATCGCGTCGCGCTCGGCGGCGATCTCTTCCTTCGGGTTGACCATCTCGCGGCGCGGCGGCGTCCACATCAGCACGGCGGCGGACAGGTCGCGCGCCAGGACAAGTTGCGCGGCTTCGAGAAACCAGCGGCCGACCGGTGTGCAGAGCTGCGGCACCATCATGAAGTTCTGAGCGGCGCCGATGGTGCGCTGGAATTCCAGCCAGCCCATCCGGCCGGACGAGAAATTGACGCCAGTCAGGTCGCCGGACAGCACCTCGTAGGAGACGCCGATACCGACCGCGATATCGCGCAGTTCGGCGGCCTTATAGCCGGCATACTCGCCGACGGATGGCGGCGTGCCGAAGGTGACTTCCTCGCCCGGCTTCAGGCGCTGGATCATGCCCGGTTCCAGGCTTTCAACCTGATAGATGCCGCCAGCGTCCTTCTGCGTCGCCTTGTTCGGGTCGGCCGCGGGCATCACGGTCGAGACGTTCTCTTCCGACTGGATAAAGGCCGCAAAGCAAGCCGCTACCTTCTGCCGGATCAACTGCGCATCGGCATAGTCGGCGAGATCGCGCATCTTCAGAATGACCGGCGCGAACCATGTGACGCCGCGCGCCTGGCCGGGTCGATCTGTGCGGAAGATGTGGGCGATTTCAGACGCAGGGACCAGATGGCTTTCATAAGCGATGCCGGAATAGGAGCCGGGATGCTGGCTGTAGAGCCAATATCCGACCAGCCGCCCGATCGGGTCGAACTGGATGCCCTGCACCATGTAGCCGCCATTGTTGGCGACCGGACCATCCTTGCTGGAATCGATGAAATCCGGCTCGAGGATTTCCAATTGAAACGGCAGCGGCAACCCATCCGAAGCACGGCGCGGCCGGCGGCGCACCAGCGCTTCGCCAGATTCGGCGACGGTCGCCATGGCGAGCCATTGCAGCCCGTAAAAATTAGTGCGGCCGCGCACATCGCAGGCCGAGGTGTCGAGATGCGCCTTGATCAGGTCGAGCAGCTTGGCCTTGACCGTCTTCGGCACATTGCCGGATACGGATGGGATGATGCCCGTGCCGACGATGTTGTTGGCCAGCACAGACTTGCCGCGCGCCGCATGCGGATTGTTGCGCACCATGTCACGGGCGACATCGCGCAGCCTAGACAACGCCGGCAGGTTTTCGGCATTGGCGTCGGTCGAGACGACGCGCCAGCCCTGGGCACGACGGCCACGCGTGGCGCCATCGAATGCCATGGTCGCCTGCGTGATCGCGGCGAGGCGGGCGCGGCTCTTGGCGCGGCGTTCGGCCATGCTTGGCGAGACGACAGCGATCGCGCGATCGAGCAGACCCATCAAAGACCCCTTGAAAAGCCGGCGACGGTGCGGCGCAGCGGCTGCGAACCTTCGACCTCGGCTTCCATTTCCTTGAGCGCCTTCCGCATTTCGCCGAGCGACTGATAAGTCGTCATCGTCTCGCCGTGCTTGAAGGTCAGCACGCCCGACGCGATGGCATTCTTCAGGGCGTCGATCTGGGTTTGCGTATAGGCCATCGCCCTATCCTTTCAGCCAGCCGGAGCGCGCATTGACGAAGCGCTCACCCTTCGGCGCGTTCTTGTCTTCCGCCTGTTTCTGCGCCGGCTTCGGCACCGGCATCGCCGCCTGCGCGAGCAAGGGCGCCGGCGCGAAGAAGTCGAGATCGCCGGGCAAGCCGCGCTCGGCGGCCAGATGCTTCCATTGATCCTCGGTCATCCGTGACAAGCCGAGATAATCGGCCAGCGCAGAATTGTAGACCTCGCAGTCGAGCAGGTGGTTTTCCTCGCCGCGGCGTACTGTCCAGACGCGGCGGACGCGGCCGCGGAAGGTCTCGTTTGCCAGATATTCCGAGGTGATCTGGCGGAAATAGACTTCGTCCTGCCACTGACCGAAATGGATATAGCCCGGCGGATTGACCGGCTGGCCTGCGGCTACACCTTCCTTGCGCAGATCGGCGTAGAAAGCGCCTTTCAGCGGCCATGTGCCGACCGCCCAGACCATGGCGCCGTTGCGGATGCGTTTACCGTTGAAATCGATATCGACCGGCGACGGCTGGCCGAGCGGCGGGCGGCTCCAGCCATCGACGCCCTTCAGTGCGAACGTCGCCGGCTTGCCGCGCACCCAGGTGTAGACGATATGGCTGCGATAGCCGCTGTCGACGCCGAACAGGTCGAC
>NZ_AYWR01000060.1:0-5487 GCF_000502935.1 Mesorhizobium sp. LNHC221B00
CACCATCCCCGACCGCACCGTCAAGGAACTCATCCGCATCTTCGATGGCGACGAGAGCGAAGTGGCCATCGGCGGTACGGCGGCGATCGTCACCGTCGAGGCAGAGGCGATCCGCGTCACCTCCAAGCTGATCGACGGCACCTTCCCCGAATACAACAGGCTGATGCAGGCGCCAGGCGCCTTCCGCATCTCGGTTCCCGCCAAGGCGCTCGACGCGGCGATCGGCCGGCTGCTGGTGCTGCCGCGCAAGGACGGCAAGGGCAAGGCCGAAACCTCNGGCGCTCGACGCGGCGATCGGCCGGCTGCTGGTGCTGCCGCGCAAGGACGGCAAGGGCAAGGCCGAAACCTCGCGGCCGATCCGCATGACGCCCGTCGACGGCGGGCTGAAGCTGGAGATCAAGGGCAACGACGCCGACGCCGAGGACCTGGTCGACTGCGAGGTCGAAGGCGCCGGCGAGCCGATCGTCGTCAACTGCCGTTACATCAGGGACGCGCTGGCCGCGGCCGGCGGCGGCAAGGTCACCTTCGCGCCCTGCGCCGACAACCCGGTCGGCGTGCGCCTGCTGCCCGACAACGACCGTTCGTCTTTTCTCCTCATGCAGATGCGTTTCTAGGAGACTCCCATGGCAGATGACATCACCGACACCAGCCAGACCGTCGCCGCCGGCCAGCTGCGCGCCTTCATCGAGCGCATCGAGATCCTGGAGGAAGAGCGCGGCACCATCAACGAGGATATTTCCGAGGTCTACAGCGAGGCCAAGGGCACCGGTTTCGACGTGCCTGCCATGCGCGTGATCGTCGCCATGCGCCGCAAGGACCCGGCCGCCAGGCAGGAAGCCGAAACCATTCTGGAACTCTACATGGCCGCGCTGGGGATGGTGTGATGCTGACTAGGGCAGACATCGACAAGGCGCGCATGCTTTTCCGCGATCGCAATATCGCGCAGGGCGCGCTCGACAACCTCGCCACGCAGCGTGTCGCGCTGATGGTTGGCGAGGGCAAGGACGCGAACGAAATCGTGCTGAAGCCCGCTTATCTCAAACAGATCGTCGGTGACATCAGCGCCTCGCTCAACCGCCAGATCGCCGAAATCAATGCGGCGCTGACCGCCATGGGAGTGGAACCATGACCGACAAGACAAAGTCCCTCGCCGAACTGGAAACCGATCTAGGCAAATCCGTCAAGGATCTGGAGTTGGCCGACGAGAGAGAGCGTGAGGCAGCCAGGAACGCCACAGCGATCCGAAATCGCATCAACGATCTGCACAAGCTGATCGACATGAAAATTGCCGAAATGCGGACGGGCGCCCCCTGCAATACGGAGTGGGCGAACATGCGCACGCGGAGGGCTGTCTGATGGCCGGCAGCGTCAACAAAGTCATCCTGGTCGGCAATCTCGGCGCCGATCCCGAAGTGCGGCGCAGCCATGCCGGCGATCCGATCGTCTCGTTTCGCATGGCGACCAGCGAAAGCTGGAAGGACAAGGATTCGGGCGAGCGCAAGGAACGCACCGAATGGCATTCGGTCGTCGTCTTCAACACGCAGCTGGCCGAAATCGCGGAAAAATACCTGAAGAAGGGCATGAAGGTCTATGTCGAGGGCCAGCAGCAGACCCGCAAATGGACCGGCCAGGACGGCATCGAACGTTACACGACCGAAACGGTTCTGAACCGCTTTCGCGGCGAAATCCAGATGCTCGACAAGCTGCCATCGAACCGCCCGCCCGGCGCCGAGGGTGCCGAAGACTACGGCAGCCAGCGCAGCCGCGAGACCGATGACCGCCGCGCGATCGAGGAACGCACCCGCCAGGCGCAGGTCGGGCGCGGCGGCTCGCGCGAACTCGACGACGAGATCCCCTTCTGATGAACGCGCCGCTGTCCCGCCGCGATGCGATCCGGTCGAAGATCATGGTCTGCGTCGAGATCGTCGACACAGGCTATGTCGACGCCAGGGGCATGCCCTCGCCCTGTCACGTCTGGACCGGGCCGGACAGCGGCACCGGGCGCNACAGGCTATGTCGACGCCAGGGGCATGCCCTCGCCCTGTCACGTCTGGACCGGGCCGGACAGCGGCACCGGGCGCGGCGGCGGCTATCCCCGCATGTCGCTCGACGGCCAGACCGTCGCCGTCCACATCGTCAACNGCGGCACCGGGCGCGGCGGCGGCTATCCCCGCATGTCGCTCGACGGCCAGACCGTCGCCGTCCACATCGTCAACTGGACCAACGAGCACGGCTTCATTCCCGGCAAGAAGCAACTCGATCACCTCTGTCGCACCCGCCGCTGCATCCGCGACGATCATCTCGAAATGGTCACGCATAAGCAGAACCAGAAGCGCCGCGATGCAGCGCTGGGCGTGCCGCCGCGCCGCAAGCGTCGCAAGGCGCCGCGCAAATGAGCATCCGATTCCACGTCGACCCGCGTGACGTCCCGCCCGAAAAGGCAGCCAGACGCCTCGGATTGACGCAGGAACAGTTCACCGACCTGTTGCCGAGGCTCTTGTCGCGCGGCTTCCCGGCTTCCGATCCCGACACCGGCAATTACGATCTCGACGCCATCGACGTCTGGCGGGCAGCTCGCCACCGCCGCCTCTTGCCTTCGGCGCCATCTCCGGCGCACAGTTCCGGCCTTGTCGCGGCAAGACTGGAGAAGATGGGTGGGTAAGGTGGATATCCCTTACTACGTGGTGAAGAAGGGGAAGTACGGCTATTGGCAGCCGACCAAACCCATGCGTGACGCCGGCTTCGCCGCGGTGCGTTGCGGCCTCGACGGTGCGGCCGCCTGGGCGGTGGCGGCGGAATGGAACGAGCGCTGGCAGCGTCATCGCGCCGGCAAGGCGCAGGACGCGCCGCCCGAATTCCCGGCCGGCTCATTGGGCGAAGCCTTCAACCGCTATCGCGCTACCGTCGAGTGGACCGCTAAGAAGCCGCGCACCCGCGAGGAATGGGAACGCGCCTGGGCGCGCATCAAGCCGGTGTTCGGCGATCTCGCCCCGACCGACCCGGAAGTTTCGCTGGAGACGCTGTCGCGCTTTCGCCAGATGGTCGCCAACAATGTCTCGTTGCGCGAGGCGCACCGCGTCATCAAGATCTGGCGCGCGCTGTGGAACGTCTGTTCGGCGCTGCAATATTGCCACGGCAAGGCCGACCCGTCGTCCGGCATCCGCAACCGTGCGCCCAAGGCCAGGCAAGCGAGTTGGCGCGAGGGCGAGGCCGTGCGGCAGGCCAAGCATGCCTGGCGCAAGGGCTATCGCGGGCTGGCCGTCTCGATCGCCATCGCCTGGGACACGCAATTCTCGCCGGTCGACCTGCGGCAGCTGACCATAGCGGCGATGAAGGGCAGTGACCACAGCCGCTATTTCGACATCGGCCGCGCCAAGTCCGGCCGCGACGCGCTCGGCACGATGAGCCGGCGCACGCTGCGGCTGCTCGATGCCTATCTGAAGCTGGAGCCGTGCGAGGTGGGCGCCATCCTGCGCAATCGTTCAGGCGCGGTCTACTCCCGCTTCACCATGCCCGACGATTTCCGCACTGTGTGCGAATCACTTTTCCCCGGCGACCGCCGCACGCTGGCCGACATGCGCCGCTCCGGCGCCATCGAGGCGATGGCCGGCGGCGCGCTGGCGGGCACGGTGTCAGCCAAGATGGCCAACACGATCGACACGTCGAACGCCCTTCACGCTACCTATCAGCCCGTCGACCTGGCCTCGGTCCGCTCCGCGGACGCCGCCCGCCGCCTCGGCCGCAAGCGCATCCGCGAGAACGAAAAGGGGTGAAAAGTTGGAACTCGGTTCGAAATCGAGTTGGAACTTTTCAGCCGGCTAACTCCTAAGTCCTTGATTTATTGGCGATCCCGACAGGATTCGAACCTGTGACCATCGGCTTAGAAGGCCGGTGCTCTATCCAGCTGAGCTACGGGACCGCTGGCCGACCCGGGGTCGGTAGATATTGCCTCTGGCGCCCGTTTGGGCGCGCGTTCAATGCGTCCAGGGCGTCCTGCGGTCATAGCGGAAATTCTCCGCATAGGAAATCTGGCGGCGCTTGGCCTCTTTCGGCTCTTCGACGCGGAAGGCAAGGCCTTCCTTTTCGGCATAGGCTACTGCTTCTTCCCGCGTGTCGAAGGTAAGCCTGATCTGGCTTCTCATGTCTCCGGACGTGGTATAGCCCATCAGCGGGTCGATCTTCTTGCGCATCTCGGGGTCGAATTCCAGCACCCAATAGCCGGTCTTGGCCTTGCCGGACTGCATCGCGGTTTTGGCTGGGCTGAAAATGCGCGCGGACATGGCCACCTCATTGTTGTGCAAGGCGGTATCGCCCGCCCTTGGCCCGTCATTACTGCGCAATGCGCACGGCGGCAAGGTTTTTGCACTTGCAGGTTTTTGCACTTGCCATCCAACGCCGAAATGAATAGGCAACAGACCGTTCGGAGTGTAGCGCAGGCTGGTAGCGCATCTGGTTTGGGACCAGAGGGTCGGGAGTTCGAATCTCTCCACTCCGACCATCCTTATCAAAAACGCGATGTCGAGAGCCACTGGCATGAGCGCATGGCCACCTTGCGGCTCGCTGACCATGGGGCCTGTCGATCTTTGGGCCCGTCGATCTTTTTAGGCCTGTCGATTCTGGGCCTTTCGACAGGCAAGCTCGCCGGGCGAGAACCCCCCGCGCCATCCCCCGGCGAGCCTACAACCTGATTTGGAACGCAATCAGGACCGGGGTCAGCCGGCAAACTCTCGGAGCAAGACTGATGCCAGCTCTGTCTTCCCAAAATGGAACACCGGCAGGTAACACGGAGAGCCGCCACGCCGGCAGGCTCTATCCGAACATCGAGGCCGTCAGATCTCGAACTCGCCCTGTCCTTCGTCCATCACGCTGACGGTTTCGGCGGCGAGCGCCCTGGTGATCGGCATTTTGCGCTCGAGCGCGATGCGATCCAGCCGCTCCACCACACGCATCGCCGTCGCCAGCGAGCGTTCGATGCGCCGCACCAGATACTGCACGACATGCGGCTCGACCTCGACCTGGCGGTCGGCGAACAATTTGGTGATGACACCCGCCAGCAGAAGGTCGTCGGGCTCGTGGATCTCGACTGTCGCCGCCGCCTTCAGCCGCGAGGCAAGATCGGGCAATGACACACCCCAGGCGGCCGGAAAGCGCCGCGCCGTCAACAACAGCGTCGAGCCGGCGCCACGCACGGCATTGATAAGGTGGAACAGGCCTTGCTCGTCCACCGTTCCGGCGTCGACATCGTCGATCAGCGCCGGGCGGGCGCCAAGATTGGCGATGCTGTCGCCGATGCGCCCCGCGTCGACGGCCACCGCATTGGCATGCGCGCGCCAGATGGCGGCGAGGTGCGTCTTGCCGGATCCGGCGGGACCCGCCAGCACCACCACCGGCGAGGGCCAGTCGGGCCAGCGGTCGACCAGCGCCGCCGCCTGGCTGTTGGTGCCGGAGACGACGAGCTCGTCGCGCGAATAGCCGGTGCCGTGGCCG
>NZ_AYWR01000061.1:0-2698 GCF_000502935.1 Mesorhizobium sp. LNHC221B00
CACATCCCGACGTCAGATGCGCGCTAATGCCGGGTAGCGCAACGCCCGGAACCGGTGTCGCTGCGGGAACATCGTTGCGACGAGATATGGTCGCTCGCTGCAGGCAATGCTGAATATCACGGAAGTGCCGCGACGTGCCGGCACATTCTCAGACAGTGAGAACGGCCGAAAACACTGCGAAGTTCACGCTGGCTCGGATGAGAATACGACAAGGGGCGATCGCGAGACTTTCTGGGACGGACGCGGAGCACGCCGACTGCACCCCCGCACATGCTTTCCTGCAAGATACACCAACTATGTCGACTCTTTACCGCAACCAGTCGCATCACAAAGCACGTTGCGCCTGATGGTCGCTGCCGGACTACCGGAATAGCCGCCACCATGGGCTAAATGCCGAGTCCTCGCTGCCGTCCCAACCGCCAGGACATCGATCCGCCCCGCACGATGCCGTTGACTTCGCGTCCGATCTGGCAGTCGGTGACCGGCCGCCGCGGCACAAGGGTGAACTCGTGCGCCTGCTCGAGCACGGCGAACTTGCCGCTCGATAGCTGAACGGTCCCGGTGAGTTTGCTGCTGACGGTCTCGCCATCGAAATCGAGGTGGCACGATGGTTCTGGTGTTCTGCCCAGCAGTTTTCGCGTGTCATCCACCCATTTCCAGCAGCATGTTCTGCTTCAGTATTTCGATGCTCCGCAAGCCGAGCAGGCGAATGGCGCTTTTGTCCTTCAGGCGGGTGAAGACCCGCGACACCGTCTCGATGGTGAGGCCGAGATAGTCGCCGATATCCAGTCGCGACATCGGCAACTCGATTTGACGCAGGCCACCCTGACGTTCCGCCATGTCGACCAGGAATGCTGCGACGCGTTCGATGGCATTCTGGCGGCCGAGGACCAGCAGATGCTCCTGGGCCCTGATCAATCCCTTGAGTGCAAGCGGCAGCAACTGACTGGACATATCTGCTGTTGAGGCGATCCGGAAAACGCGAATGCCGGTCGCACCGATTGCCTCGGCGAAGAAATGGTGTGTGGCATCGGCCTCGAAGCCGAAGGTTTCTCCGGCCAAATGAAAGGCGCTGATCTGCCGGCGGCCGTCAGCCAGCAGCCGGTATACACGAACGGCGCCGAATTCGACCTGGTAAAGAGGCCCGGCCTTTTCGCCTTGGGCGTAGATCTCTGTGCCGGCGGGGAAGAAGCTGACCGGCTGTGCCATGGCCCCATCGAGAAGCGCGAACGGGCTCGGCTGCGATGGCAATTCAATCTTGGCGATTTGTTGAGCGTACATGGCTGTGTTCCCGGTTGTTCCGCGACGACAGCAATCGCGCGATTCCGGGCCCGCCGAAATTCGGTTATATCCCTAAGGAAAACTACTTAGGTGTTCGCCGGGATGTCTGGGCCGTTGGTTGCGTGCGACCTGATAGTGTGCCGTTGCGCTCGATGGATGACGCCCCGAGCACACTAGCTGTCCACTCCTTCCCGCCCCGAAACCGTGGCGACCAAAATACGGAAGAACACGTGTGGAAGATCGGTCGCAACCTCCGATTTCTCAGGTTTGAGAGCGCCAGGCTCCCACCAATCGGCGTGCTTGCTCAGCAGCGCCCAGGCATGATCGCGCTGCACCTTGTGCCCAATCCGGTCGGGCAGTTCCTCGTAACGGCCATCGGCGACAACGCTCCTCCAGCCTCGCCCTTCGCCGTGTTCGTCAATCTGAACAGACACCAGCGGATTGGCTCGCATCCATTCGATTTTCTTGCCCGGCATGGAGAACGCGTAAACATGAGCATCCGAATAAGCGTAATGGAGGGGAACGACATAGGGCTGACCGTCCTTCGCGCATGCAAGACGGGCCACGCGGTTGGCGCCCAACAATCTGGTACATTCCAGGACGGAAAGTGTGCGGATCAGCATCGATGCGATCTCCTGTTCTTGCCTGATCTTGCATCAGAGCCAGCGATGTGCCGGCCGGTCTCTTACGGCCCAGCGGTCCAGGAACTGGTCAGTCCGCTGGCCACAGCTGACGAAGCGACTTCTTCATGGACGCTCTTACCTGGACGATCTCGCCGTGCGATATATGTCGATCGAGCAGCATGAAAACGGCGTTGACCGCTACATCGAAATCCACATCTTCATCATATCCGAAGCTGTTGCGGACACTGAGAACAAAGTCGCACTTCTTACGGCCATGGGCTGCGGCCGATGGCTTCCAGCCTTCGAAGTACATGCCGCGAACCAAGACAGGCAACTGTGCTGAAAGATCAGCCATTTCCGCTTCGGACAGCCAGTCCCGCAGCGTGTGCAGAACGCATCGCAACAGTCGGCAAGCACTTGGTTCGCTCCAGCGGAGATCCCTGGCAAGCTCCTTTACCCACTGTTGAGCCTGCTGGGCGGCGTGGTTCAAATCGCCAAAAGACGTCTGGGACATGTGGCTCATGGTCTGCTCCTTGGAGGTTTGTCGTCATCCTGGAGCTATGCCGAGATCGGCGCCTTGCGCCTGATCAATGTTTTCTCTTGGAGAGTTTTTCAATTGCGGCTTTCAGCCGCCTGACTTGGGCACCAGCAGCGCAACGATCCGGTCGCTCTTGGTGACAGAAGGCCGGCCGGCGGAACCATAGGGAATGCCCAGCGCGTCCCAGGTCTCGACCAGCGCATCCTGCAGTCCAGCGATCAACTCATCCGAATGGAACGGTGTCGGCGTGATGCGC
>NZ_AYWR01000062.1:0-2610 GCF_000502935.1 Mesorhizobium sp. LNHC221B00
CCTGTTCGCGATGTCCCCGGTCCAAACACCCCCTTGAGGGGGAGATGTCCGGCAGGACAGAGGGGGGCGTGAAGGAATGAGGCGGTCGTCAACTAGCTTCTCTCCGCCGTCCCGTCTAGATACTGCGTCAGCGCGCAGACCAGGTGATAGAAAATGCTGGCCGGAACGTCGGATGCCAAGGATCGGCCGCGCTCGTCGATGCGGTCGATCCACAGGCCGAGCGGCGCCGGATCGATGTGCCAGCGGAACAACCGACCGACGCGCGCCTCTATCTCCGGCTTGAGATCGGGGCCGCCTGAGCCATTCAGCGCAATTGCCGCCTTGACCGCTTCAGCCTGCGGCCAACTGCGTGACGCCAGGTCGAGCGGCAGGCCTTGCCGCGAGACCGCGCCATAGGCGAGGCCCGTGGCGCGGTTGAGACCGCTGGCGATTGCCGAGGCGTAGAGTTTTCTGGCGAAGCCGCGCAATTCGGCCTGGCCGCTGCGCTCGGCGAAATCGACCAGCAGCGAGGCCCATTCGAAATGATGGCCAGGCTCGGTCCAGAGCCCCTTGTCACCAGCGGCCGGCTTCCATTCGGCGTCAAAGTATTCGCCGAGCGTCCAGCTTTCAGGATCGAAGAAATGGCTGCGGAAAAGGTCGATGATGCGTGCGGCACGGCGCAGATGGGCACGCTCTCCAGTGGCCTGATGCCAGGCCAGGAACGCCTCGAGCAGATGCATGTGCGGGTTGGAGCGCCGCTCGCCCTCCCCGTCCGATGTTTCGAGGAACCCGGTCATGCGGCTGTCCTCGAGATGGGCATCGAGAAAGGCGAAGGTTTCCTCGCCGAGCCGAAGGGCATCGGGATTGCCCGACATATGTGCATGCGCCAGCGCCAGCAAAACGCAGGAATGGTCGTAGGCATCCTCCGTGGCATCGGCGACGGAGCCGTCGACATTCAGCGTGCGCACCCAACCCCCGCGGTCGGTGCGCCCCTTCCCTGCCATGAAGTCGATGCCATGTGCGATCAGCCGGTCGGCCGGACCGTCCCAACCGCGAGCGCTGGCGACGGCGAAGGCATAGACCTGCCTTGCCATGGTGCGCATGCGCTTGGGCTTCATCAGCGGCTCGGCGTCGAAACCCAGTGCCTCATGGAAGCCGCCGTGGCGCTCGTCGACACCTGATGTCGACCACAATGGCAAGGTTTCCTGAAACAGCCAATGATGCACGCGTCGCCGCCAGGCGCCGCTTTCAATGACGCGATCATGGGCAGGCGTGAACCGTGTTTCGAGCCGGCCATTCTTCTCGAGTTGCTCGACGATCTTCTTGACATGCTGGCTGTGGCTGACCGGAGCGATGAAAGTGGCGTCAGCGGTCGAAACGATGGCAACGTCCTTCATGCCGATGGCGGACAACAGGCGACCGTCGCCGCGGATGTACGAATTTTCGCAATCAATGGCGACGACATCGCCGACAATGACATTGCCCCTGCTGTCGGACGGGCCGACATCGAGCAGTGATTGCCAGGAACCAAGATCGTTCCACCGGAAACCGGCCGGCACCATCGCGATGTCCTTCGCCCGCTCCATGATGGCGTAGTCGATCGAGTTGGACGGAATGGCCGCGTAGAGTTCGAGCGGCATATAGAGGCCTGACAGATCCGATGTCGCCGCCCTGTAGGCTACTTCGGTGGCCTGCCAGATGTCCGGCTGGAAGGCGGCAAATGCATCTCGCATGGCGCTGGCGCGAAACAGGAAGATGCCGGTGTTCCAGTAGAAATTTCCGGCTTTGAGATAGCCTTGCGCAGTCGCAAGGTCCGGCTTTTCGACGAAGCGTGAGACGTCGAAGATGCCGCCACTTTCGGCCGCGACCTCGATATAGCCATAGCCGGTTTCGGGTTGCGCCGGCTTTATGCCGAACACCACAAGTCGGCCTGCGCGTGCCGCCTCGGCACCCGCCTCTATGCTCTGCCAGAATTGCCTTGCCGTCGATATTTCGTGGTCCGACGGCACCACCAGGACCAGGCTGTCGCCGAACTCGGACAAAGTGCGCAGCGTCGCCAGCGCGACGGCGGCAGCGGTGTTTCGCCCCGTGGGCTCGAACAGCGGACCGCCACCGGCGAGATCGAGGCCGGCAAGATCGGCATGCACACGTTCCGCATGGCGCTCCGCCGCGATCAGGAAGATCGGCGTTTCGCCGCCGGATCTTGCCGCCAGCCGACGCAAGGTCTTGGCCAGCATCGAGCCATCGCCCGACAGGTCATGGAACTGCTTGGGATTGTCCTCGCGTGACAGCGGCCAGAGCCGCGAGCCAACGCCGCCGCTCATGACAAAACTGACAATTCGATCGGTCATTCAGGTCTCGTATTCAAAAAAGCTGCGGTTGGCGCCCGACACAAGCCTTTAGCCCGTGTTCGTCCAGTTGGAAATGCGGCAACTCCTATCGGTTCGAGATGTCGACAGGGATCGGTTCTGCGACATTTCCACTGGTGATGGTGGCTTCGGCCTCATGCGTCGAGATCGAGGTCAGGCTGGCCGAATCACAGCTCAGAAAGTCTGGTTATAGGCGCCGACTTCGGGGCTGCGGCGCAGCACGGCGTCGACGGCCTCGAACATCTGCCGGCGACGCTGCGAC
>NZ_AYWR01000063.1:0-483 GCF_000502935.1 Mesorhizobium sp. LNHC221B00
ATCGGGCGCGCGCCGCGGCCCGACAGCTTTCAGTAGGCGGACCGGAATTCGACATCTCCAAGGTTCGTGATGTAAGCCCCGAAGCACGCGCGGCAGAGCGCTGGCAAGCCTATGTGTCGCGACTGGAGAGCCAGCCGGGCATCATCGTTGCCGAACAAAAGATACGCGATGGCCAATTCTATATTGCAGGCCTGAGAGACCCGCTTGCCGCCGACCCGCAAGCTCTGCTGTCGGGAACGCAGGTTGATCCTGCCCGCGTTCACTCACAGTGGCAATTCTATCAGAGCCTTGAACCGGAGTTCGTGGTGAAGCGGCTGACGGCGTTGCTGTATCCGCTGAAATCGGTTCGGCTTTCGATCGTCGATAATCGCATTGTTGCCGAGGGTGAGGCTCCCGACACTTGGATAGATCGGGCGCGCGCCGCGGCCCGACAGCTTTCAGTAGGCGGACCGGAATTCGACATCTCCAAGGTTCGTGATGTAA
>NZ_AYWR01000064.1:0-421 GCF_000502935.1 Mesorhizobium sp. LNHC221B00
ATTACAAGGTGACTGGAGTTCGACAGCGCGGTGCTGGTGAAGGCTGGGTAGGGCTAGGGTTTAGGCAGTAGGGATTAGGCAGCAGTGGGTGCTGCTCCTTGCACGGAATGCGGAGCTTCACTCCCTACTCCCTACTCCCTACTCCCTACTCCCTAATGCCCCTCAAACCCGATCAACGTCCGCACCGGCACGCCCAGCGCTTCGAGCTTCGCCCGTCCGCCGAGATCCGGCAGGTCGATGACGAAGCACGCGGCAAGAATATCGGCGCCGATCTGCCTCAGCAGCTTGACCGCCGCCTCCGCCGTGCCGCCGGTCGCGATCAGGTCGTCAACCAGGATCACCTTCTCGCCCGGCGCAACGCCGTCCTTGTGCATCTCCATCTCGTCCAGCCCGTATTCCAGGCTGTAGGCGACGCGTACCG
>NZ_AYWR01000065.1:0-364 GCF_000502935.1 Mesorhizobium sp. LNHC221B00
GCGGTGCCGTTGGCATCCGCGTTGCCGCTCAGGCTGAGATCGAAGGTGCCGTCGGTGGTGACCGCCGGGGTGTTCGGCGTGCCGGTGTCGGTGAGGTTGGCAAAGGCCAGCGTGCCGGCGCTCGGCGCGGTGTTGTCGACCACGACCTCGATGGCATTGCTGTTCGAGCTGTTGCCGGCCGGATCGGTGACGACGGCGCGGAACTGATAGTCGCCGTCGGCCAGGCTGGTCTGCGTGGCAGTCGTCGAGGTCCAGTTGGTGCCGCCATCGGTCGAAACTTGATAGGTCACCGCGGTGCCGTTGGCATCCGCGTTGCCGCTCAGGCTGAGATCGAAGGTGCCGTCGGTGGTGACCGCCGGGGTGT
>NZ_AYWR01000066.1:0-294 GCF_000502935.1 Mesorhizobium sp. LNHC221B00
GCGGCGTGGTGAGATAGGCGCGCTTCCTGACATCGCGGATCGGCATGGCGCCGTCCGGATTGTCGGTGTCCGCGGGATCGCAGGCCTCGTCGGCGTCGCCGGAAACCTTGATCTCCTGGATTTCCTCGTCGCCGGGATCGGTCAGCACCGCCTGGCAATCGGCGATCATCGTGAATTCGACGGTCTCGGTCTTCTTGCGGGTGACATCATAGTCGGCGATGAGCACCGGCTTCATCGTCCAGACCCAGAACTGGCCGGTGCCATTGGTCATGATGACCTGGTGGTAATCCTCCG
>NZ_AYWR01000067.1:0-276 GCF_000502935.1 Mesorhizobium sp. LNHC221B00
CACGCAATTGCTTGTTTCCTCGATTTTGCAGGTGTGACGATGGCGCCAAGGCACCCCCCTCTGGCCTGCCGGCCATCTCCCCCTCAAGGGGGGAGATTGGCTGTCACTTCCGTTTTCGCCAATTTTCGACGTCGGAGAATGTGCGAGGCCGAAAAGCTTTCGATCTCCCCCCTTGAGGGGGAGATGGCCGGCAGGCCAGAGGGGGGCGCTGGCCTGCAAACTAACGACTGGAGAACCCTCTGATGCCGACCCCGCTCGTTGTCTCCGACGTTGCCA
>NZ_AYWR01000068.1:0-244 GCF_000502935.1 Mesorhizobium sp. LNHC221B00
AAGCCGAGCGTCAATCCGAAACCCGGAATGACGCTCGGCTGCCTGAACCGCCACCCCGCCTGCGCGGGTGCTGTGGTCATGGAGTTCTGGATCGTCCCTTCTTACTCAGCCAGACTTCGTCGAAGAAGCCCATTCGCGGGCTTCTTCGGCACTACCGAACCTCACTGGGCCGGCTTGTAGATCTGGTCGAATATACCACCGTCGCCGAAATGATAAGGCTGTGCCTTCTTCCAGCCGCCGAAAA